>NZ_QTVB01000027.1:0-35293 GCF_003435965.1 Roseburia sp. AF42-8 | reverse complement strand
ATACTATTGCTTTTATAGTGAACCAAATCATATGGATAATACGGTACATCTTTCAAATTGCTGTCATCTAAATTTAATATTTTTGCAATAGCTCCTGCTTCAAAACTCCAGTAACCAATATTTTTGCAATAGCTCCTGCTTCAAAACTCCAGTAACCGTAATACAATTTTTCTTTTGCTTTATGAATATCGTACCATCCCATATTTTTATGTCCCACATACCAATATTTTTCCAAATATTCTTTTAATTTTTCAACTGCTTTTTCTCTATTTGCAACAATATCCGTCAACTTATCATATGGGAAGCCAAAGGAATAGTCTCCTTCCAGTTGTTCTATGCTTCCATGCATTTTGTAATTAACAAAAAATTCCAATAAAGCATCTTTCCGATTATATTGAGTTACCAAATCCGACAATATACCAAATTGTTCTCTGTTTACGTCAAACAAAATTGCAAGTGCCATCATCCACAGCATATCAATATAGCCAGAATTACCCTTCCAATACAATGGCATATCATTTAATAACTGCATAAAATCATTTTCTAACTTTTCTACGTCTTCACCGGCAGAATATCTTGCAATAAGTAATTCAAATTGTATCGCATCTATCTTTCTTTTTACGGAATAAATTCTATCTTCTCTTACCTCATTACTTTTTAATTTATTTTGAAATTTTCTTATTCGCTCTGTCTCTTCCAGAATATATTCCGTAAAATATTGTTCATTCATCACTGTATCACGCAATGCCTGTTTCTCCTTAGTAGTGCTTCTCTTATATTATCTCCAACGATGCGCCTTTAAGAATTTATCCGGAATTCTTAACTTCAGTTCTCTTTCTAATTCTTTAAAAAAGACATCAAAATCAGCCTCTTCCCACCATTGTTGTGAGTTACTTAATGCCACTGTTCTTTCTCCATATGATATGCAGCATCCAAATCTTCCTCTTTCATAATTCAACCTTATTGGAAAATAATCATATGCTGTAAATTCCACGCTGAATGCTCGGTTATTCGCATCATCATATACGTCCAAAATGCAAAAATCTTTAACTTTATCCCCCATTTTTTCTTTTGCCATTTTAGTAAAATTAATTGCCATTGTTTGTGTCTCATTAAATTCCATACCAATACCCTCTGTTTTATTATCCATTCCTATTCTCCTATCAAATTTTTACCGTTTTCATCCATCCAATATCTCTGTTTTTCTGGTATTTCTTCTGTAAAATCCTGATACTTTCCTATCCAGCCATCTGGAACAAACACTTCAAAAGATTCCGGTTCAGCATAATACGATATAAATACCCGATTTTCAAAATCTATTAAATAGATGGATTATATGCTAATTTATCACTTCAAAAGATTCCGGTTCAGCATAATACGATATAAATACCCGATTTTCAAAATCTATTAAATAGATGGATTATATGCTAATTTATCATTATAATCAGATTCCTTCATTAACATTTTCTTTAATTCTTCGGCTGTAATTTTATATTCTTTTATATGATCCAAAAATTGTGTTTTCGACAATTCATTTACTACTTTTATGCCAAATCTGGAATCATCATCAAAAGTATCATTATAGCCTTTCTTACGATATGCTTCTTCTAACTTAGGATAATCTAAAAAGCAATAATCTTTGTCTAAAATATACCACTCTATACAGCCGCACGATTTTATTGCTACTATAATATTTTCTGCATATATTGGTTTCATAATATATCTCCTTAAAGACCTGCTATTCTATTTTTATTGCCTCATATCATTTGGGATTATCACCGGAGAATTCCGGAATCTATGAATTGTACTATCTAATCATTTCATCTCATTTTTTCATAGCTCAGTACTCCCGCTGATTCTTCAGCAACTACCTATCAGATTAACCATTTTACATTTCTTTGTCAATTGTCATTTTTATTCAAATTATGTTTCCGTTTTTGTATATATTATATAAACGCTGCCTGCGCCTGTAGTGCCTGCTACCGGCAGCTTCTTACAGATGCCCGGCAACAAAAAATTCAGCCCCATGTGTTCCACTTGAAACACATGAGGCTGTTTTTTTACGCGAGTAGCGAGAAAAATCGCATGCTTGCATGCAGATTTGGCGAACACCGCGATAACTCGAGAAACTCGCAAAGCGTGTTTCTCGTAGTTGCTCTTAAATATTCTTCACGGTTGCAATATCTACCAGAGTAAGCTCTGACTGAGCATTTTCCAAGCTGGTTGCCAGTGCGTTGGCTGTATCCATTGCCGTGATACAGTATACGCCGGTCTCAATTGCATTACGACGAATCAGGAATCCGTCACGGTTCTTATCACCATTTCCCTGGGTCGGTGTGTCGATGACAAGGTCAATCTTATGGCCTAAGATTAAGTCCATAACGTTTGGTGACTCCTGGGTAATCTTATTGACACGCAGTGCATCTACGCCATGCTCCTGTAAATATTTTGCAGTACTTCTGGTTGCATAAATCTTGTAGCCTAAGGCTGCAAAACGTTTTGCTACGCCGACTGCTTCCGGCTTGTCCGCATCTTTTACCGTCATAATCATCTGCTTATATTTCGGAAGCTGAACACCTGCTCCTAAGAAAGCTTTATATAAAGCTTCATCAAAGGTCTTGGCAATTCCTAAGCATTCTCCGGTGGATTTCATTTCCGGTCCAAGGCTGATTTCTGCTCCACGCAGTTTCTCGAAGGAGAATACCGGCATCTTGATTGCGATATAATCTGCGGTTGGTGCAAGTCCCGGTGTGTAACCCATTCCCTTGATGGTATTTCCAATGATAACCTTGGTTGCCAGGTCTACGATTGGAATACCGGTAACTTTACTGATATATGGTACCGTTCTTGAAGAACGTGGATTTACTTCGATGACATATACCTGCTCGTCCATTACGATAAACTGGATGTTAATCAGTCCTACTACATGTAATGCCTGTGCTAAACGCTTGGTATATTCTACCAGCATTTCTCTTACTTCATCACTGATGGTCGGTGCCGGATATACGGAAATACTGTCTCCGGAATGTACTCCGGTACGCTCGATATGCTCCATGATACCAGGAATTAAAATATCTGTACCATCGCATACGGCATCTACTTCGATTTCCTTACCCATCAGGTATTTATCAACCAGAATCGGGTGATCCTGAGCAATACGGTTGATGATTCCGATAAATTCTTCAATCTCTTCATCATTGTATGCAATCTTCATACCCTGTCCGCCCAATACATAGGAAGGACGAACCAGTACCGGATAACCCAGACGGTGTGCAACTTCTTTTGCTTCCTCTGCAGTAAATACAGTTCCGCCTGCTGCTCTTGGGATTCCGGTCTTCTCTAAGATTTCATCAAAGAGCTCTCTGTCCTCGGCAGCATCTACATCTTCTGCCTTGGTTCCAAGAATCTTGACACCCATCTTCATTAAGCTTTCGGTCAGCTTGATTGCGGTCTGTCCACCGAACTGAACTACAGCTCCGTCCGGTTTTTCTAATTTTACAATTGCCTCAACATCTTCCGGTGTCAGCGGCTCAAAATACAGTTTATCTGCAATATCAAAGTCTGTTGATACGGTCTCCGGGTTGTTATTTACGATAACTGTCTCCCAGCCTTCCTTGGCAAAAGCCCAGGTGCTGTGTACAGAACAGTAGTCGAACTCGATACCCTGTCCGATACGGATTGGACCGGAACCTAATACCAGAACTTTCTTCTTCGGTGTTGTCTCTTCTGCTTCGTTTTCACTGCCAAATACGGAATAGTAATATGGAGTGGATGCTTCAAACTCTGCTGCACAGGTATCAACCATCTTAAAGGCTGCTACGATACCATTTTCGTAACGCATGTCATGAATTTCTTTTTCACTCTTTCCGGTAAGTTCTGCAATGACTTTATCCGGGAATTCCATACGTTTTGCTTCTTTTAAAAGCTCTACGGTAAGTGGTTTTGTCTTTAAATCCTGCTCCATCTCAACTAAGATAGCCAGTTTGTCAATAAACCATTTATCAATCTTTGTAATCTCATGAATTTTATCATAAGATACGCCACGGCGCAGTGCTTCTGCAATCACCCAGATTCTGCGGTCATCTACTACATGTAACTGCTCCTGTAATTCCTCATCAGAAAGCTTGCTGAAGTCATAGGATAAAAGACTGTCTACATGCTGCTCTAAGGAACGGATTGCTTTCATCAGGGCACCTTCAAAGTTATTGCAGATACTCATAACTTCTCCGGTTGCTTTCATCTGTGTTGTTAACGTACGTTTTGCAGTGATGAATTTATCAAATGGAAGTCTTGGGATTTTTACTACGCAGTAGTCTAACATCGGCTCAAAACTTGCATATGTCTTTCCGGTAATTGCATTCTTGATTTCATCTAAGGTATAGCCCAGTGCAATCTTTGCAGCAACTTTTGCAATCGGATATCCGGTTGCTTTGGATGCTAATGCAGAAGAACGAGATACACGAGGATTAACCTCGATAACACAATATTCGAAGGTTTCCGGATGCAGTGCGTACTGTACGTTACATCCACCGGTAATATTTAATTCGGAAATGATATTAAGTGCAGAAGTACGCAGCATCTGGTACTCTTTATCACCTAATGTCTGGGAAGGTGCTACTACGATAGAGTCTCCGGTATGTACACCAACCGGGTCAATGTTTTCCATATTACATACAGTAATACAGTTTCCATTGGCATCACGCATTACTTCGTACTCGATTTCTTTCCAGCCTGCGATACAACGTTCTACCAGTACTTCTCCGACACGGCTCAGACGAAGTCCGTTGGATAAGATGTCGATAAGCTCTGTCTCATTATGTGCGATTCCGCCGCCGCTTCCTCCTAAGGTATAAGCAGGACGAAGTACAACCGGATATCCGATGGTATTGGTAAATTTGATACCATCTTCTACATTGTGTACTACCTGGGATGGTGCACATGGCTCACCGATTTTTTCCATGGTATCTTTAAATGCCTGACGATCCTCAGCCTTAAAAATTGTCTCAGCAGTTGTACCAATCAGTTTGACACCCTGTTTCTCTAAGAATCCGGATTCTGCTAACTCCATACCAAGGTTAAGGCCTGCCTGTCCACCTAAGGTAGGAAGGACGCTGTCCGGTTTTTCTTTTATGATAATCTGCTCTAATACTTTTGCAGTTAATGGCTCGATATAAACTTCATTTGCAATATCCTTATCTGTCATAATGGTAGCAGGATTGGAGTTTACCAGAACAACTTCGATTCCTTCTTCTTTTAAAGAACGACATGCCTGTGTTCCTGCATAGTCAAACTCTGCAGCCTGTCCAATGACAATCGGACCTGAACCAATTACTAATACTTTTTTAATATCTTTATTCTTAGGCATTATTTCGTTCCTCCCATCATCTCAATAAAACGGTCAAAAAGGTAAGCAGAATCCTGTGGTCCCGGACATGCTTCCGGATGGAACTGTACGGTAAAAATGTTCTTTCCGACATACTCTAATCCTTCGTTGGTTCCATCGTTTACATTTACAAATGCCGGTTTTGCAATTTTCTCATCCAGGGTATTGGTATCTACTGCATAACCATGGTTCTGGCTGGAAATGTATACACGGTTGGTCTTTAAATCCTTAACCGGATGATTTCCTCCACGATGACCATATTTCAAATGATATGTGTCTGCACCGGTTGCAAGTGCCATCAGCTGATGTCCCAAGCAGATTGCAAAAATCGGTGTGTCGGATTCATATAATTTACGAATCTCTGCAATAATCTCCTTGCACTCCTTCGGGTCTCCAGGTCCATTACTTAACATGATTCCGTCCGGATTGGTGCTTAAAATTTCTTCTGCTGTGGTGTGTGCCGGATAAACGGTAACTTCACAGCCTCTTTTATTTAATGACTGGGCGATGTTTCTCTTAGCACCAAGGTCTAACAGTGCTACTTTTTTGCCCTTTCCAGGCAATACGCTTTTCTCTTCACAGGTTACTTTATCTACCACATTTCCTGTGGTGTAAGCCTTTAATTTTGGAATAATCTCATCCAGATTGTAATTCTCATCTGTTGTAATCATTCCATTCATTGTTCCCTTTTCACGTAAGAGCTTGGTTAATGCTCTGGTATCAATTCCTGCAATTCCCGGTATATCGTATTTTTTCAGAAAATCCTGAATGGTTCCTTCACAACGGAAATTACTTGGCATTCTGGATAATTCTCTTACGATATATCCATCTACCCATGGACGTCCTGACTCCATATCCGGTGTAATTCCATAATTTCCAATTAACGGATATGTCATTACTACCGCCTGTCCTGCATAAGATGGATCTGTCAGTACCTCTAAATACCCTGTCATCGACGTATTAAATACGATTTCACTGATGACTTCCCGTGTTGAACCGATGCTGGTTCCGGTAAATACATTGCCATCTTCCAATATAAGAAAAGCTTTCATTTGTTCACCCTGTCCTTTCTATTCTTCCGATACCTGCGCAAAAAAAAAGAGTCAGTCATCTCTTTTTCCTTCCTTTTGCATAAAAAATGCACCAAACCTGCACAGGCTACCTAAATTGTAAAAATTCTACCATATCGGGAAGGTTTTTTCAACCTTTTTCGCAAAACAAATAGTCACTAAGTTTGATGCATATTTATCCATTTTTTATGCATTTTTCCTTTTTCCTCTATAATAACCGCCTTCCATTTTTCCGTCACGCCAAAAGAAGCCGCATTACTGCAGCTTCTTTGACGTTTGTTAAAGAATATCATTTATCTATAGGAGTACGATTATTTCACATTAAAAGCTTTCATTCCCGGATATACTGCGCTTTCGCCCAATTCCTCTTCGATGCGGAGTAACTGGTTGTATTTTGCAACACGCTCACTACGGCTTGGTGCCCCGGTCTTAATCTGGCAGGTATTCAATGCTACTGCCAAATCCGCAATCGTGGTATCCGCTGTCTCTCCGGAACGATGGGAGCTGATTGCTGTATAGCCAGCCTTATGCGCCATCTTGATTGCCTCTAAAGTTTCAGATACAGAACCAATCTGGTTTAACTTAATCAGGATTGCATTTCCTGCACCCAGTTCAATTCCCTTGGAAAGACGTTCTGTATTGGTAACAAATAAATCATCACCAACTAACTGCACCTTGTCTCCAAGTCTTGCTGTAAGTTTCTGCCAGCCTTCCCAGTCTTCTTCATCCAGACCATCTTCAATGGAGATAATCGGGTATTTCTCGCATAATGCTTCCCAATGTTCAATCAACTGCTCTGCAGTATATTCCGTGCCAGCTTTCGGAAGTTTATAAAAACCTTTGCCTTTTTCGCTCTTCCACTCAGAAGATGCAGCATCCATGGCAATCTTAAAATCTTTGCCCGGTTCATAACCAGCTTTCTTGACTGCCTCTAAAATAGTTTCGATTGCTTCTTCATCTGATTTTAATGCAGGTGCAAACCCGCCCTCATCACCCACTGAAGTGGCAAGTCCACGTTCTTTTAATATAGAAGCAAGTGCATGGAATACCTCTGCACACCATCTTAAGCACTCTTTGAAGCTTGGTGCGCCTACCGGCATGATCATAAATTCCTGCACATCAAGACCAGATGATAACGCATGGCATCCGCCATTTACAATATTCATCATCGGTACCGGAAGACGATTGCCGGAAATTCCACCAAGGAAACGATACAGTGGAATATCTAAAGAAATAGCTGCTGCTCTTGCTGTTGCAATGGATACCGCAAGAATTGCATTGGCTCCCAGTCTGGATTTGTCTTTGGTTCCATCTGCCTTACGCATTGCCGCATCAACTGCATAAATATCAGATGCATCCATTCCTGTGATTGTATCATTGATAATTGTATTGATATTTTCTACCGCCTTCGTTACCCCTTTGCCAAGGTATCTTGATTTATCTCCATCTCTTAATTCCAGTGCTTCAAATTCTCCGGTTGATGCACCACTTGGTGCAGTCCCTCTTCCTACTGTACCATCTGCAAGATATACCTCTGCTTCTACAGTAGGATTTCCTCTGGAATCCAAAATTTCACGTCCGACTACTTTTTCAATCTCTAAGTAATTCATGTCCTATACTCACCTTTCCTCTTTACATTTTGTCAGATACAGGACTTTTCCTCCCGGAAGAATATTTCTTCCGGTGAATATGGATATTGCCGTCTCCATATTCTAAAGGAGTCCCTATGATTTGCACGAAGTTAGTTATTTCTAACTTCAATTATTGTATACTAACTTTATAAAAAGTGCAAGGCGCTTGGCGATTAGGTTTTCTCATTACTGCGGCGGATTACATCTTGAGCATGGTTCCAGTCCCATACTCTTCGCCTCTGACAAAGTCACCTCATGGTCACTCTTTTTTAAATAAGAACAACCTGCCGAATGATATTTTGAACCGGTGTCTGTAATATGTACCATAACAGAACTGCTTTCGCCGGCTGAACTGCCGGCTGTACCGGCAGCTATACCTGCATCACTGCTGCCTGATGATGTAGTGCTGTCTGCAGCTGAATTATTTGCCACAGACGAGCTGCTATCATTATTCGAAGTTCCTGCTCCGGAAGATGCTGCATTTTTTGTAGTATCACTGCTTCCGGTAGGTTCTCCTGCTTTCCAGCTTTCTGATGGAGAGCAGTTCCAGGTGATATTATTTCCATCCGATGTTGCAACAATCGTACCCTGCTCATCGGTACGGAACACAGATATACCTGTTGCCCGCAGACGGTTCAGCACCTCTGCATGAGGATGTCCGTATTTATTGCCTTCACCGGCACTGATTACCACATAAGTTGGTGATACCTTATCCAAAAATGCCTGACTTGTGGCTGTTTTGCTTCCATGATGCGCCGCTGCATAGACATCTGCGGAAACATCAATTCCATTACTTAAAATGTCCTCTTCCGCTTTTTCTTCTGCATCTCCGGTAAAGAGGAAACGGTTGTTGCCATTCTGCACCAGCACACCCACCGACCAGTCATTCATGTCATTTCCATAGTCTGCATTCGGTGCCACGATGGTAAAAGTTGCTCCGCCCAAAGTATAAGTCTCTCCAACTACCGGATAAGTAGTCTGATAGCCCTTGGACTTCATTGCCTGCACCACATCATCATAGGTTCTGGTATCATTTGCCACATTTGGCATGATAATCGTATCACAGTCAAATTTATAAATTGCTACATCCAGTCCGCCAATGTGGTCTGCATCCGGATGTGTTCCTATGACATAATCCAGTTTCTCTACACCCTGGCTCATAAGATAGGACTGTACCGTTGTTCCTTTGTCATTATTACCGGCGTCTATCAGCATGTAATGACCATCACAGGATATCAATGTAGCATCACCCTGCCCTACGTCTATGAAATGCACTTGCATCTGTCCGGCGGAACTGCTATCTGTCTTATAGGTATTACTGATGACTCCTTCAGTAACAAAATCTTCGGTATCACCGTCCGACTCTGTATTGGTACTGGTCTCAGTTTCTGTTGCGGCCTGCGATTCCGTGGCAGCGGAACTTTCCCTGCCAGGATTTTCTTTCTTATTATCGGAATGATTGCCGATTGCTCCGGCTATCATCAGTACGAAAATAATAACAGCAATCCATAATTTCTTGTTTCCGGATTTCGATTTCATTTTCCTAACTCCTCCGTTTTTCTTAAAATTTCTTTTCTATTATAATATTTTTTTTATGTTTTTTCCACAGAAAAAACACTCCAGCCTAAGCCAGAGCGTCATCCCACTTCCATATTAAACTACCTTAATTTACTTCATAATATTTATTTCTTTTATATTTCTCAGTTACTTTACTAGGTGCCACATTTCCGACTCCTGCACAGCCATTTTTTCGGCTAGATGATGGTTGCTTTTCTGACTCTGTTATCGCCATCTTTTCAACCGCCTTATTGTCAACTGGCTGTAAACCTATCTCATCAAATGGAATTTTTACATATAAATGATTATGTTTTGAAAATCCACCGAATCTGCGAACCAATAATCCCTCATCATCTAATTCCTTCAATGTTGTTTTTACAGAAGATTTGCATTTGCCGATTTGAACAGACAATTCATCTATTGGAAATATCAGATAAACGTTTCCATACTTGTCTATCCAGCTATTCTTTCTCGATATCCGCGCCCGGTCATACAAAATCATATAAAGGAATTTTGCAGTTTGAGAAATTCGCAGTTTTAGCAAAAACTTCGGAAACCGGAAGTACTGAATCATCTGCTTTGACTCCTTCATGTATTCATATTTCATTCTTTTCTCACCTCATTTCTGTTTCTAACTGTTGTAAAAATCATTTTTATGCCGGCTAAAAAATGTTCTTACACATATATAAAAGATGAAGGGCATAAACACAGGCTCTTGATGAAAATTTTTTATTTTTCCTGCAAAAAATACCCTTTCATTAATACGAAACGCTGAAAGGTATTTTTACAGCCCCTGAGGAAAACTTTTTTACTTTTTCAGTTAATTGAATATTTGAAAGCAAAAAAACACTCACCTATTCCAGTGATATGCCTTATCAAAATTTTCTTATTTTGTTGTCTGTGACGCTTACTCAGAAACGCTTGCGTATCTGCTAAAATGTAATCGCCTGCAATTATATTTTCACGTGGGTGTGGGGGCGCTTTCTGCCCCCACTCAGGAAATACTGCTAAAATACATTTTAGATTTACCATACATACAAATTGGAAGTTATCTATTTCTCCTCTTCGTTAAGACCTAGTTCACTACATATTACTTGCTATCCCTGATACCTTATTCTTTCAACCAGCGTTTCCTTTTTCAGATTACTGCTTAAAACGCAGGAAAGTACAATCTGCAACAGACCGACCAAAAGAATCATAATAAGAATTGGTACGATTGGAACATGATAGGTATTCATTCCAAATATTCCATTATGTTTTGCATAGGAAAAAAGTGCATAGCCGAGCGGCAGACCAATGATCAAAGCTACGCATATGGTGCCAACTGTAAAAATCAGTCCCTGTAACTGCAGGCATAAATTTAATTGTTTATTTGTCATACCCACAGCCTGCAATACACCATATTCCTGCTTTTTTGTCGTAATATTCATAATCATGGTGTTTGCCATATTCATAAAACCGATGAGTCCTACAACCGCCATAAACAGATAACAGCCAAGCTTCATCATGCGGGCTGCGACTTCTGCATTTTGTAACTGCGCATGATAGGTATCCATTTTTATATGTGAAGATTTAGAAATCAAAGTATTCAAACTCTGTTCCACAGATG
Source organism: Roseburia sp. AF42-8 (assembly GCF_003435965.1). Lineage (NCBI taxonomy): Bacteria > Bacillati > Bacillota > Clostridia > Lachnospirales > Lachnospiraceae > Roseburia > Roseburia sp. AF42-8. The sequence goes on along the minus strand of NZ_QTVB01000027.1, from coordinate 24,043 downwards.
CCACATCTTTTTTATCACAGTCCACCCACAGATAGCCATAGGCTGTTCCTCTCGGATGCATGGAACGGTATACACCTTCCGGAATGACAAGATAAGTGTCAGCACCTACAAAGGATCCTGCAATCTTTCCCTGATAGGTATAGGTTCCACTTCCATTCTCAAAGTCAAATGCGATGGATTCACCCGGAGCATATCCATCTTGTTCCATCCACATCGACCAGCCAAAGAAAATTTCACCATTCTTTACCGCCTGATCATAGTCCATAGAGCCAATATCCCCGTCCTGGCGCATAAAATCAAAATCCTTTTTACTCACAATATCAGCCGGAAATCTTGTTCCGTTCAGATTTACAGAGACAATCTCTCTCGTCATGACATCTGTCACTCCCGGAATGCTTTTGATTTCTTCAATCAGCGAATCATTCAATGGATTATCCGTCAGAATCGTATCCAGATTATTCTCCGGATATCTTTCATCATACTCATCAGAATAGTCAAGCTGCAGTTCAAATTGTCCATGATTTATGTAACGACGTGCTTCATGCTCCGTGTCAATATTTCCCACATAATTAGAGATAGTCACAAACAATACGCAAGAAAAACCCATTGTGAGGATAGTACCAATAGTTCTTTTGGGATTACCCGTTACATTTGCCATTGCCATAGAAAATACGGTGACATTTTTTCTGCCATTTCGTTTTCCTTTTTTTTGTGTTTCTGCATTTTCTAAATACCGTGTTGCTTCGATAGGTGAAATCCGTGAAACAATTTTCATTGGTTTACGCAGTGCCAAAGCAACGGTAAGAAATGATACGAAAATACATAGAAGCATAACAGGCAGGGAAAACAGTGGCACCTGCTGATTTTGGACTCCCATAGAGCCAGTTTGGGTTGATACAAGGTTTCCCTGTTCTACCAGCCAGTTAAAACCGCATTTTGCAATCAGAAAGCCAAAAAGCAATCCAACCGGCATTGAAAAAATTGTCAAAAAAATGCCCTCTCTGAAGATCAGTTGTTTCATCTGCTTTTTTGTCGCTCCCAGAGCCTTGATTTTTCCATACTCCTGTATCTTGTTGACAATACCGACCTGAAAAATATTATAAATGACCACAACAGAGAAAAGTACAATTGCAAGAATCAAAACCCCGCATACCGCAATCGTTTCATAACTCGGCTGCAAGACCCATTGCAAATAGAGATCATTGACTATAACGTTTTTTTCTTCGATCCCACAAGCTGCTGCAATCTGCTTTATAACCGGTTCAATATTATTCATAGATACATTTGCAGAATCATTTAAAGTAAAATAAATATTATACTGTCTGTCATTCTCTGCGACGTGCTCATCATAAAACTCCTGTGACCCGAAAGCAACATAAGATGCCTCTATGGTATACTCATCCCGATCATATAGGATTCCGCTGACAACAAATTCTTCCGGCTTATATTCTGACTGCATCCCTGCGCGGTAATCCAGTGTAACCATATCTCCGACCTTTACATCATCATATCCCATTGCACGAAAAAACGCTCTTCCTGCGGCAATTTCCTGCGTTCCTCCCGGATACTTTCCTTCCTTTAATTCATATTCCTTATTATAGGGAATCATTTTTCTTGCAGTCTCATCCATGCAGACAAAACCACCATTTTCGTTGCCTTTTATGATACCTTCTGTACACATAATTCCTATTGTATCTATTTCTGCACGGCGGTTTACTTCTTTTAACTGCGAGGCATCTGCTGCGATAAACAAACCATAATTGCTTCCATATGAGCTTGCCGCCTGACTTTTCTGCAAACGGATCATTCCATTTCCCACAGTACTGATAATCACAAGCAGCATCGTGGTCAGACAGATTGCCATCATAATCAGTATGCTTCTTGTCCTGTTACTTTTGTCATTGCTATATGCAATCCTGCTTATTGTTTTCATCTGAAATCCACCACCTGTCCATCCTCAATCACCAAAATGCGATCAGCGACCTGCGCAATTTCGTCATCATGGGTAATCATTACAATTGTCTGTCCATATTTTTTTGCTGTCATCTTAAGCAGGGCGATTACCTCATCACTGGTCTTGGAATCAAGATTTCCGGTCGGCTCATCTGCAAATATAATTTCCGGACGATTCACCAGTGCTCTTGCAATTGCTACTCTCTGCTGCTGTCCTCCTGATAACTGATTTGGCAGATTATAAATCCGGTTTTCAATCCCCAGAGTTGTAATGATATCATTTACATACGCTTCATCCACTTTTCTTCCATCCAGCCCCAGTGGCAGTACAATATTTTCCCAGACATTAACAGATGAAACCAGATTAAATGCCTGAAAAACAAATCCGATTTTTCTTCTGCGGAAAACAGCAAGGGCATCTTCCTTCATCCTGTATAAATCTTTCCCGGCTAAAGTAACACTGCCTTTTGTAGGGGTGTCAAGCCCTCCAAGCATATGAAGTAATGTACTTTTACCGGAACCTGACTTTCCGACAATTGCGACAAATTCTCCCTGCTCAATCTGAATGTCCACCTGATTGACCGCTTTGACCTGATTCTCACCCGCGCCATAAAATTTACAAAGCTGCTTGGTTTCTAATATCACACTCATGTGTTGCCTCCTTTTTAATTCTGTAAAGTGTACCTTTTCAACCTACATCCAAATTGTATCAGGATAATCTTTCATTTCACTTTCAAAAAACGAGCAGAAGTCTTACAGAATTGTAAGATTTCTGCCCACTTAAAATTTAACCAACATATGGTAATTGAATCACAAACGTGCTTCCTTTTTTCTTTTTGCCGGAGGTCACCATGATTGTACCTCCGTGTTTTTCGATAATTTCTCTCGATAGAAAAAGTCCGATTCCTGTACCACTCTTTTCCATGACCTCCCTGGAACTTCCTCTGTAAAATCGTTGAAAAATTTTGTGATACTCATTCTGCGGAATACCAATTCCCTGATCCTCAATTTCCATTCTTACAAGATCGTTTCTTTTTTGTAACCGGATAAATATTTTTGAACCACACGGACTGTACTTGATTGCATTATCCAGAACGTTGATCACAGCTTCACCAAGCCACCTTTTATCCTGCATAATCGTGCATGTTTCCAGCTCTTTTTCATAGTCAAAAACGAATTCAATTTCTTTCTCATCCGCTTTAGGATAAGTTCGGTTCACAGCAGATATGACAGTATCCATAAGCGGAAGTTTTTTCTTATTAATCTGAATCAGTCCAGTTTCCATCTTGGATATTTCAAGAAGCGACTGCAATAATGTCTCCAGTCCATCCAGAGCACTCCGACAACGGATACGAAACTCCTCCTGTTCTGTGGCACTTAAGTCATTCTGCATCAGCACACTAAAACATGTATCCAAAGCTGCAACCGGTGTCTTTAACTGGTGAGAGATATCAGAAACCATTTCTTTCGTGCTCTCTTTTTCTTCCCGTGCTTCTTCCTTTAGCAGCTGAATATGATGTCCGATTGCTTCAAGCTGGTCATTCAATTTTTCCAGTTCTGCATGATTTTCTGTTTTCAGTAAATCATCAAATTTATTTTCACGGAATCTGATCAGAATTTCTTCCAACTGGTCTAAAATTTTCTGATGACACGCATCTTCTTTTTTCTTCCAATAAAATAAAAAAGTCAAAAGCAGCACGCATATCACAGTGCTTACAGCACCGGTCACCATAACCTGATGCCGGAATTGCATATAAAATGCATTCCCTTTATTTCCCCAGTATCCATATTGCTCCAATAATCGCCTTCCCTGTTCGTTCGTTTCAATATCCTTATCCTTAAGCAATTCCGAAACAGCATCCAGCCCGGAAAATTCTTCCTTTGCAGCAATCTCTGTCATAAGCTTCATTTTATATTTATAATCTTCATAAAACACATACGTGGTAAAGCAATTTAATATTGCAAACAATAATATGACAGGTAATACCAGGGAGAGCACTACTGTAATCTTCTTGCGATATCTCTTTGTCACTGCCTTACCTCCTGATTCCATATATACCCAAGACCTCTGATATTCTTTATATAGACCGGTGCAGCCGGATTGTCTTCGATTTTCTCACGGAGTCTTCTGATATTGACAGCGATTGTATTTTCATCCACAAAATCCCCTTCCAGATCAAACACATTTTCCAATATTTGTGTTTTTGAAAGAATCTTTTTCGGATTCTGAAGAAAAAAAGTCAGCATTTTCAACTCCGTTTTTGTCAGACTGATTTCACGACTCTTTATCAGGACTTTCATTTCTTCTGCAATAAATACGATATCTCCCGAAATCATCTTGCCGACTTCCGTTTTCTCCTGTCTGCGGCGGAAATGTGCTTCTATTTTCAAAAGAAGTACCGAAAGACTAAACGGCTTTGTAATGTAATCATCTGCCCCTGCTTCATATCCCATAACCTGATCCATCTCCTGATCTAGTGCTGTAAGGCAAATAATGTATGTATTATAATTGCATCTCATCCACCTTACAAATTCCAGTCCATTCCCATCCGGAAGATTCACATCACAAATAGTAACATCCACATTATGATCACTTGCAATTCTTTTCGCTTTTTTCACTGATTCTGCTGAAAAAACCTCATATCCGGATTTTTTCAGCGAGAATGTAATTCCACGATTTAAATTTTCATCATCTTCAACACAAGTATACCTGGCATAGCATATGCGCCTCTCTTTATTAACTATTCTCCTCGTTGCAACGCAAAAATTCTTTCCAACTTCAATTCTGCATTTTCTCTTTACCTGCGAAATATACAGATTGGAAACCTTCATGCCGGCATTATGTTCAGCCACATACTTCTTTATCTCATCATATGTAGCCTTAGTCTCTGCAGATGTTATATCCATATCATCAAGTTCAATCGTGACATTAATGTAATCATCCGGCTTTTGTTACAATTGGGACAAAGAACCACAGTCTCAATATTCCCCTGAACTTTGATTTTATACTGCATAGCGAAAGTATGCAATATATTTTCAAAGTGGGGTATAAGATTTACCCCCGTAAAATAACTACCCCTTCTAATCAATAGTTGCTATTATTCGATTTTTTAATCTTTCCGGAATTTCTTCCTCTGTTTCCCAAATGATTGTATTCTTTTGTGCTATGTCAAAATGTAGCCGCACATCCTTTTTACATAATTGGATCACTGGCTTTCCTAAGCCCATCGCATATCCTTCTTCAAAGTACGCTCCATTATTTTGATGCGACAAATCTACCACAACAAATTTACTATCTCTTATGTATTTTAATAACTCTGGAGTTATAAAATCATTATGTTCTACTTCATCAATAAAAATTGCTACATAGCCAGCTGACATTATACCTTGGCGTATCATTTCTCTGAGTTTTTTTGTATCATCTCCAAATTTCATGGCAACTAAAACATTTTTACCATTTGCAGTATTCTTCTGAATAGCATCTACTCTGGCATAACCTTCTGGTGATAATGTGATAGGTCGATCATTTTCTCCACCATTCCATGACTGTGGTGATAAGATGTAATTCCTATCAACTAAAAACTTTATCATATAATTCATCTGTGCCTGTATTGCATCATCAGTTCTCTTTTTATGATTACCATCTTTATAATCGTATCTATCAACAAAAAGGCAACTGATCATTTCCTCTTTTGGTAGTTTAACATATTCACCCATGTGCCTAATACGAGAATTCAAGTGAAGTAAAATATTATCCACTTTTTCAGCAAAGGTTTTTGGATACCAGTTTTCTACGTTTTCATTTTCCAATCTGACTGGATGCCCGTGTGTAACATCTCCATGTTCAAAATTTTTCTTGTACTCATCACAGCGCTCTTTACTCATGGTAGTAAAATATCTGTATTCTTTCATGCTTTCCTTAAATCCATTGTACAGTAGGTATGAACTCAAGTGATTCAAATTGAACTCTGTTAATTCTGCAAATTGCACATAATACTCATATCTGCCACAAATCGGACATGAATAAAAATATTTGACCGGGTCCATGGAATGTTGCATATATGCTTTAGCTCCACACACAAAACATGTTCCGTTGCTTTCCATTTGCTCTCCTCCCAACGTCTTCACTTTTGCGAAAAAGTATCCTTTCGCCAAAATGTGTATTTCTTATTCCCAAAAGCCTATCCCCTGGGGTAAACTCCAGTTATATCATCACTCTATGGAAACAGAAACACACATCTATTTTATTCCCAAAATGGCGAAATCCTTTGATTTATTGGGCTTTTCTCGACAGAAGGCAGACCATCTCCACATGCGGTGAAAGTTACTTCTTATACTAAATAGCGAAACCGTCACCTTTTGCGAAAAGGTTTATACCCCACTTAGGGGGATAGTGTTTACCCCTCTATATCCTGATCCTTCTTCATACAAGAAGTATACATCCACAATTTATCATCGTGTATCATTATCTGCTTCGCAGTATCGATGTCCATTCCCATATGACTAAACAAAATCATTATAATCAAACATTTTAACACATCTATACTATTACACATTTGTCCAAATGTCAGCACTCCATCACGATCAGGCTTATAATGTGAATAGTAATTTCTTGTTTTTACGATTGCACTAAAATATTTGTCTGCATTCGATTCTTTATATACATACTCGGTGTTTCCAGCCACTATAGAACCGTGTTCTTCGTCTAATTTCTTCAATCGTGTTTCAAGGGTAATTCGGCTCAAAAATCCTCCTTGTATCCATTGAGCAACTGTCTTTGGCTTATAAGATGAACCAGCTTTTTTGAACGGCTCACTTAACACCTTCTTTACATTTTCATCTTTTAGCTGCTCTAAAATTTCTATACCCAATTGTTCCGCTTTTTTCTCATCACCTGATATTCTTAGATGATAACCTTCTAAAATTTTTACATACTGTACAAACAAATCCTCTGCAAATATTTCTCTTTTTCTATTACTATTAAAGAACATCTGTCTCGGCAAAAAGAAATAATCATTACTATTAAAGAACATCTGTCTCGGCAAAAAGAAATAATCATCATTAGAAAATGTATACCAATTTTCAAAATAATTTGCTAATTCATCTTTCACCTGAGAATATTCCGTTCTGAATCTATCTATCCCGTTAAGGTGCCTTAGGTTATGCGAAAAATCTTCATTAAACCATATCCATGTTTTTAAGTCTTTACCCTCAATATTTAATCGAATATCTTTCGCATAAGAAACATACCCTATAAGCATACCAAAGAAACGCATTAAAATTTGTATATCTGCATACACTCTTTCATCAGTTACCATTTCCTCATATGACACATGAACTCTTGGATAGTTTTTTACCACATATTCTACCCTATCATTTATTTCCGGTGGCATAAACGGTGATGCAGGCCCAAATGATATTTCAATATGTGGATTTTCATTTTTTATAATAATAGGTTCTATTTTCTCTTCAATTGCAAATAACTCGTTCGCCTCTGTAAAACCTATTGACACACTATTTATTTTTAACCAATCAACAAGTTCTGGAATTTCAAATGAGAATGCACTAATATTGTTTATTTCAAACCCCTCTTGAAATCCTGCATTTGTCATAGCGACCTTCACTACTCTATATCCAATACTCATATTTAATGACCTATGTTTTGTTTCTCCAGGTCCTTTAGCATACACTTTTATTGGATGTTCTCCATTTGAACCTATAAAAGTACAAGCCCAAGGAATAGATTTACCTCTTACAAAAAATTCAATATAATCATTGTCTATAACTAATTCCCCAATATTATACTCTTCTTCTCCTTCAACCTTCCAACTACCTTGATGTCTCTCCAAATTATGCAATCCTCCCTTTCGTTCAAGCTATCTATTTTATTTTACCATATCACCTGTTTTTTTACCATCTGCAAAAGAGCAAGAAAAAAAGCCGATCAGGAATCGCAACTCCCAATCGGCATCTTTTCTTACTCCTCTTCATTTTTACATTCAATCTCCGTTCCGTCCAGAAACACCACCAACAATGTTCCATCCTCAAAAACCTTGATGTGGTCCAGTGTTTTCAGCATGAAGTCCGTATCCATCTCTGTCAGAGGTTCTGCTCCATCGGTGTATTCTATGAACTTCTCTGCCCGATAACCTTCTAATAGGTTCTCGCTCTGCAGCTGTTCTGTCCACTACTCCATGAAATCCTCTCGGTTCTCCACCAATGCGTTCCAAGCCATCAGATAAGCCTTTATCAGCGTTTCTTCCTCCACATGGCGGTTGACACATCCCATGACTCCTTTGACCTTGTACCGTTCACTGCATTGCCATACCTTACGGTCAACACCCGTGCTGCTCCGCCAGCCTTTCCGTGCCAAAACCTTATTGCAGTCTCCGCAAATTATCTTGGATGCAAATGGATTGCTTTCCGGCCGGTGGGAATAGGAGTTTGTCCCATGCTCCTCCAGATACTTTTTCCTGCGTTTTATTTCAAGCTGTACACATTCCCATATCCGCTTTGAAATGATGGCATCATGGTCATCCTCCACATAAAACATCTGTATTTCCCCCTTGTTCTGTGTACGTTTCTTGGTAAGGAAATCCACCGTATAACTTTTCTGCAGCAAGGCATCACCCTTGTATTTTTCATTTTCCAACATACTCATTAAGGTTGTGGACTGCCACTTCGTACCGCCATCCCAGTTTTTCACACCTTCCCGTTCAAAAATCCTCTTGATGTGATCGGTTGTTTTTCCGTCCAGGAATTCCTGATACAACCGAATTACAATCGGCTCCTGTGTCCTGTTGATTACCAGCTTCCCCGTTTCATCCGTATCGTATCCAAGAAAACGCTTTGTACTCATTTTGTGTTTTCCTGTTTCAAACCTTCTGCGGATTCCCCATGTGCAGTTCTCTGAAATGGACCGGCTCTCATCCTGTGCCAGTGAGGAAAGAATGGTCAGCAGCACTTCGCCCTTTGCATCGAGGGTATTGATATTTTCCTTTTCAAAAATAATCCCTATCCCCAAATCTTTCAACTCTCGCACATAGTTCAAACAATCCAGCGTATTTCTTGCAAATCGGGAAATGGACTTGGTAATAATCATATCTATTTTCCCCGCCCTGCAATCCGCAATCATACGGTTGAATTCATCTCTCTTTTTGGTATTGGTTCCCGAAATTCCTTCATCCGCATAAGTCCCTGCATATTCATAGAGAGGATTCTCGCTGATATAATTTGTGTAATAATTGACCTGATTCTCATAGCTTAATAACTGTTCTTCTTGGTCGGTTGACACTCGGCAGTACGCTGCCATCTTCAATTTCTGCACTGACTGTGCTGTTCCTGATTCCGCAGTCGAAATCTGCTTTGCTGGTATAACAGTAATGCTTCTTGCCATTTTTAACCACCTCCTCAATCACTGTCTGTTCCGTAATGTTCAAGCCTTGCAATTCGGCATCATCAATTCTTATCCCTTTGCATGCCTTGACTCCCTTTTCAATGTAGGTGCTGCAAAGCCATTGGATTTTCTTCTTGTAAACCTGTCTGCGCCGGAGTGTTTTTCCGCAGTAAGGGCAAATCAGCATTCCGCTTAAGGGATAGCGGTTTTGGAACTTCATTGTGTTGTCCTGTCCAATATTCCTGTCACGCTTTCTCTGCTCTCTGACCTTCTGTACCTGTTCCCACACCTCTGGCGATACAATTGGTTCGTGATTTTCCGAAATGTAATAACTCTGCACTTCCCCGTTGTTTTTCCTTGTATGGTTTCTTTTGTTTTCAGGGGTGTAATACTTCTGCAGATGAAAATCCCCTTTGTACTTTTCATTACAAAGCATCCCATTGATAGTCCCGCTTTCCCATGTGGTTCCCGTCACCGTTTTCACACCCAGGTAATCAAGCAGCTCCCCAATCCTTGACGAGCCGACATTCAGCAGATAAAGGTCAAAAGTCAGACTGACAATTTCCGCTTCCTTTCTGTTCACAATCAAATCTCCATATTCGTTTTTGTCATAACCGAGGAAGCGGGATGTGGTAATCATCACTTCTCCCCTCTCAAACTTCTTCCGAATGGACCATTTATTGTTTTCACTCATGCTTCTGCTTTCTTCCTGTGCAAAAGAAGCGAGGACGGCAAGCATCATCTCACCGTCCCCTGATAGAGTGTTAATGTTCTGTTCTTCAAAAAAAATACCGACACCTAGTTCCTTCAGTTCCCTTGCGAACTTTAGAACGGTGACGGTATTTCTAGCAAACCTCGATATGGATTTTGTAATAATTAAGTCAATCTCTCCTGCCCTTGCCTTTTCCATCATTCTCTGGAACTGTGGGCGGTTCTCACAATAACCGGATATGCCCTGATCAGCAAATACTCCGATAAATTCATATTCCGGATTTCCGGTAATCAGTCTCTTATAGGTTTCCATCTGGTTTTCAAGAGAGTCTTCCTGTCTTCTGCTGTCTGTGGAAACTCTGGCATAAGCACAAACCCTTTTCTTTTGTAAGACCGAAGCTGGTCGTTTGTTAATCACTTTTACTCGCACGTTACATTACTTCCTTCAAAAAACCTTTTCTTAAACTCCTGAATTCTTTGGAAAATGGCCTGTGCATCCTCTACCTTGTCAATGCACACCACTTCCACATTTCTCTTACTGCAAATCAGCATGAACTCCATAAACTGTCCCCAGTTACGGGCAATCGTGGCAGCCCTCATAGTAACCACCACATCAATCTTCTTTGCTGCGATTTCTGCTTTCAGACGATTAAATTCTTTTCTGTTCGGGTCTGCTCCTGAGGCTTCCTCAAAGAATATCTGCAAATCCCATTTCTGTTTTCCATATTCTTCTTCCAACCGCCTCATTACATCGTCCAGATATTTTTCATAATCTCTGTCACGATGGTTGACTCTGCAGTAAAAAGCCACCCTATTTATCGTTCCTGCAATCACCATATAAATAAGTACTCCTTTCGTTTTTGGTAGTATATAAATCACTCTAAACCCCTGTAAAGTCAAGCAATTCTACGGTTTCCACCCACTCTTTTTTCACTCTGTCCAAACTTGTCAGGAGCCGAAAAAAGCGACCGGACAGAAACCTGTTGTCTCTGTCCGGCTTATCTTTAAACCCTCTCGGTATAATCCAGTGAAATCCATCCGTCACGATTTTTCTGATAAGATTTCAGAAGTCCCCAAAGGCTCGCACCTTTACCTTCTGCTTCTTGTGTCCTTTCCGTCCTTACCTCCAAGACCGATTCTGACAAGCCAGACTCTCATGTAATATTTTTCATTTTCTTCGATGGTAGCCTTTGGACTTACTCTCTTTGCTTCCTTTGCCGTCTTTGCCATGCAAGCTGCCAATTCAGCATAGGCTCTCGCTTCATCCTCGTTCAGCGGAAATCCGCAGAAGCATATTCTGTCATCCTCAAAGGCAATCCCCTCTATACTTTCTTCTTCAGCAATCTGTATCACTTTCTCAAGCGGTATGTTTTCTTCCGCATCCAGTCTCTCTACCAGCTTATCGGAAATTCTGAACACCTTTTTTCCGACTGCTTTTTCCAAAAGGTACTGTTTGCTGTGAATCATGTAAATGAGGTTTTTAATACCCTCTGCTGTGAATCCCTCTATCGGAATCTCAATGTTAAGTCTGTCTGTTTCGCCTTCAGCAAGACCTCTCGCTACTAATTCATTCTGCATGGTAAGTGCTGCCTCCTCGGATTCATGTTCCACGTTGCCATCACGATCCACTGTATACTCCCCGACCTTGTATCCAAAGGATGGTGATCCCTGATATTTTGCTTTTACATTAAGGATTTCCTCCATCGCTTTTACAACATCTTTTCTGTTTTCTGCTGTTGTTTTTACCTTCATTTGCTTTTCCTCCATTCAATTTGGTACTACATATATCACTCTGAATGGAGGAAATAGCAAGTTATTTATTCACTAATTTTCCCGTAATTCCGGCAGTGACATTGCCACCGCAAATGCCACAGTAGCGATCACCGCATTCCCTGCAGACCAGATTTTCCACCCCGACGCAGCCACGGACGGTTGAAAAAACAAAAACTGTTATTGATGCTACAGGAATGTGATGAGCAAGAGGCAGCCGAGATTCTTCCAGCAATTGAATACCTCTTAGCACTCATACATAAAAGAAGTAATTCAAACGAGTAAAGGAACCAGCTAATCCGTTGTGATTCTGGTTCTTTTCTTTTGGTCGCCATCTTCAAATCTTACTTTTGTAATATTTCAATTATTACGCAAGTAAGATTTCAAGTCAATATGTTTTTTCTGAAATTGACAACCACATAAATAACGTCTATAATATATTTATTACAGCTGTAAGATTTAAGGAGGGATTTGAAATGAGCGATTTACCACAGATTTCTGAAGCTGAATTTGAAGTTATGAAAATCATATGGAAACATGCGCCGATCAGTACCAATGAAATAACAGATAAATTATTACAGACCACAAGCTGGAGTCCTAAGACGATACAGACTTTAATCAAACGTCTCGTAACAAAAGGCGTTCTGACTTATGAAAAACAGAGCCGAGTATTTGTTTACACCCCAGTTGTAAAAGAAAATGAATATATCGGCCAGGAAAGCAACTCTTTTCTGGAACGCTACTATGATGGAGATATCACTGCCATGCTGTCTGCATACATCGAAAATGACAGACTGTCTGAAACAGAAATAGACACACTCCGCTCCCTTCTTTCCAAGAGGTCAAAAAAAGGAGGCAATTAACGTGGCTAATTTTATGATACGCTTTTCCCTATGCAATGTGTTTATCAGCGGTATCATTGAAATCCTTTTGCTTGCCAAACGGATATTCAAAAACAACCTGTCCAGCCGGATGCAGTATAATCTGTGGTTCCTGCTCCTTGGGTTGCTGGCAGTTCCCTTTATACCGTTCCGTCTCATCGGATTTCCACAAATCTTCTCGTGGCTTGGTAGCTTAAGAAGCTCCCCTGCTTCCGGCACTGCAACCGCTATGGGAGAAGCTGTGGGAATTCATCCGGTCGGAAATACAGACTGGATGAATGATTTCGCACTTTCTGTAAATAGCGAAACACCATCCATTGCCGGATACATATTATTGGGGATATGGATTATAGGCATTTTTGCAATGATCATATTAGTAATCAAATCCTCACTCCGCCTACGCAATTTGGAGAAATCTGGACTTCCCCTTCAGAACCCGGAAGTACGCAGACTATATCATCGATGTTTGGAGGAAATGGGAATTCACAGAAATATCCCTGTTTACAGTACTGCATTTTTGAAATCCCCGATTATTGTGGGACTTTTGAAACCATGTATTTATCTGCCGATTCATCTGATCTCTGATTACAACGAATCCGATATGCGATATATGCTGTTGCACGAACTGCAGCACTATAAGCACAAAGATGCTGTTGCCAGTTATCTGATGAATCTTGCTGGGGTAGTATATTGGTTCAATCCTCTTGTCTGGTACGCACTGAAAGAAATGCGTAATGATAGAGAGGTTGCCTGTGACACTTCCGTTTTGAAAATGCTTGAAGAGGATGCTTACGAAGATTATGGCAATACACTGATTAACTTTGCAGAGAAGGTTTCACTTACTCCTTTTCCGTTTGCCGCCGGTCTTGGTGGAAACATGGAGCAGATGAAACGAAGAATTATCAACATTGCCTCTTATGAGAAACCGACATTTATGAAAAGAATAAAAGGTATGACTGCATTCATGTTGACTGCTGTTCTTCTCCTTGGATTCGCACCTTTTATTTCCACATACGCAGCAGACGGAAGCCACTACCAATGGGATTCCTCTTCTGAGAATGTTTCCTATGTAGACCTCTCCACATACTTCGGAGAATACGAAGGCAGCTTTGTGTTATACGATTTAGAAAATGATGCATGGAGCATACACGACATGGAGCATGCCACCTTACGAGTTGCTCCAAACTCCACCTACAAGATATATGATGCCCTGTTCGGATTGGAAGAAGAGATCATTACACCGGAAAATTCGTTCATTGCATGGAATGGCGAAACCTATCCATTTGAAGCATGGAATGCGGATCAAACTTTACAGTCTGCAATGAATTCCTCCGTGAATTGGTATTTTGAATCTGTGGACGAACAGCTTGGAGCCGCTAACATTTCCAACTATATTGAGGAAATTGGGTATGGAAACGAAAATATAAGTGGTGATTTCTCCACTTATTGGATGGAATCTTCCTTGAAGATTTCCCCAATAGAGCAGGTCGAACTTCTAACCAGGCTGCAGAATAACAGCCTTGGCTTCGCCCCTGAAAACATCAATGCAGTAAAAGATGCCATCTGTCTTTCTTCTTCCGATGCCGGAACATTCTACGGAAAGACCGGAACCGGCCGTGTGGATGGTCAGGATGTGAACGGATGGTTTATCGGTTATATCGAAACTGCAGATAATACATACTTTTTTGCTACCAACATTGGTGCAGACAGCGATGCTACCGGAGGCAACGCAACTGAAATAACCATGTCTATCTTGTCAGACATGAATATCTGGAAATAAAAATATCGGGTAAAGGTCATAGTCGTATAATCCTTTGCCCGTTTTTTTTATTTTCACTTTATGCATAAAAGCGTTTCAACTATCCAGTTCTATACGTCAAGAATTAGATTTATTATTGATGTATTCTACAATTTCTCCAATAAAAAAAGATATCAATGTCCCAATTGAAACATACAAACTATCTCTATCACCTAATGATTCAATGAAGATTGAAAATATAAACGTAAAGTTACTATACATATAATCATAAACGTAAAGTTACTATACATATAATCATAAAAAACGTATTTCAGAGAACCTATCAAGAGCATCAACCCGAAAGAAATTAATGCATATATTAGACACAGCAAAAAGCTAATGTCAATGCTGCGTTTGACAATGATTTTTCCCATAAAAAAACCTAAAATAAAAACCCCAATATCAATATATGTATATATAATTAAAAAGCCCAAATAGGCTAAGGCAGCATTATATTTGGGAAATAAATAAAAACAAAGAAAATAAGCTAAAGCCACACATACAAAATATACTAAAAATGGAGAATACGTTCTAACAAACTTTCGCATAAAAACACCTCACTTCACATGTAGATAATCGAATTAAAATCAAAAGCTTATCTTAATTTATTTCATAAT
This sequence comes from Roseburia sp. AF42-8, assembly GCF_003435965.1. Lineage (NCBI taxonomy): Bacteria > Bacillati > Bacillota > Clostridia > Lachnospirales > Lachnospiraceae > Roseburia > Roseburia sp. AF42-8. The sequence goes on along the minus strand of NZ_QTVB01000027.1, from coordinate 8,917 downwards.
ACTCTTCACTTCCAGTCGCTGACCATGATGTTTTACCGCTACTAACCACATCTTTTGTAGACACATTATAAGCAAATATATCAAGAATTTCTGCCTCTGAGATATGCCATGAACCATCTGCGTTTTTCTTACTTCTGTACCAAACATATAATTCGCATTTTTCATTCTCCGAAAGTCTGTCATATACAAGATATTCTATTATTTCCTCATTCTCATTTAAGATAACTCTAGAATTTCCATTCGCACCGTATGATATCATAAAATCACATCCTTCGTCTGCGAAGTATTGTTGATATATAGTACGATATCCATCATATATTTCATTTGTTTCCATTAATGTCACATAATCACAGATCGCAGGAATAGAAATATCATCCTCTTTCATATTTTCCATTAATTCATCCATTAAATCGTGTTGAATGACAAAACCATTATCCTGTGAACTGAATATTCTAATAGTCTTTCGTGGCATCATTCCCTGCGGTCCTGCCCCTGTAACATAGTTTATGATGACAATCACATCCTTTGCACCATCTCCATCTATATCCTGAAATCCAACCGCTTCAACACTATCAAACATTCCTACACTATCATTCTCTGTACTATTATTTTCATAACACTCCGGAAAATAATATATAATTTGATTGTCTTTTGCCAGCACAAATGAAACATCTTCCCAGAGCGTTTCATAAGTCGGCAGATAAGATACAAACTGTACTTCACCCCAATCATTCAATTCTACATCAAAGGATTGTTCAGTTATAACCCGGCTTTCATCTAATCTCTCTCCTGATGGATATTCTACTTCAATATCTGCTACATCTGTCAATTGCTGTATTTCTTTCGTACCATTGAAATATAAAATGACTTGTTCATCAAATTGTTCTTCACCTGATAGAATTATTTCTACATAATCCTCATGCCAGGTAACCTTCCAACAGCTGCTACTGATGCTTGCACCGTCATTGTGCAATTCAAAATCTGTTTGCGATATCTTATCTTCGCCTTCTTTAAGGACTAACCGTCCACTTGCTGAACCAAAAGGCCATTCCAGTTCTCCAACAGCTTGAAGTATCACTTCATATTTTTTATCTGGTGAAACGGATGTATCGCAAGTTATCTTCTTGTAATTTACCGTATGCGAAATGCAACACAAAATACTACAAACAGTGCAATGAGCGAGCCCATAATACATAGCATAAATTTTTTCATTGATATAGCCCCCTTTTTAATGTCCTCGTATATCCAGTTCTTTCAATAGAGAATTTTCGCTTTCCCATGAATATACAATGTAATATCCGGCGTCATTTATTTCTTTCCCAAAATTCAGAGTTTCGTGGTCAATCACATCAATAGACTGTCCTTCCTGAATTTCCACAAGATACTCCCATTCATTGTTTCTGTGATCCGAATAGTAATCATCCAGTTCTTTCAAGGACAACTCGCTCTGAATTAGAATCGCACCAAAATATTGCATCCCGTTTCCGTTACCTGTCAGCTTCCCTGCCCGTGATATTGACTCTATCAGTTCCGTTTTCTCTGGCAGTGGTGTTTCACATAATTCCTTTTCCACTTTATAGGCAATGTTATTATTTATGAATGAAATGGATATTACTCCGCCTATCAATACAACTGCTACCAATATTCCAACTAATTTTAATTTTTTCATGTGTCCTCCTTTCTTACATCCCGTTCCTTTCTAACACATCTTCTATTGCGTCAATTGCTTTTTTTGCAAAATTTATCTTTGTATCACAAATCAATTCATCATTATCGGATATTTTTATCTCTGCAATAATACGGTCATTGCCTTCTACATATTCCGTATTGCCGCCTATAGTCATCCAAATGATTTCTACATCTTCCTGTGCTATTTCCCCCTCTATTTCTACTGTAAATTACACCCCATCGAAAAACGCTGCTTCTGATTGTGCATTTATAACTAACTTATTTTCCTGCTTATATATTTCAATAGAATTATATCCCTCCTCCGAACTAATAAATAATTCATCTCTGTTTACAGGAATAACAAATATTTTTTCTGGTTCATCTGTATTCTTTTCAAACAAATAAACTACAACTACTACAAGCATAACAACTGCTACCAAAATTCAAACTCTTCTCAATTTTTTCATTCCATCCTCCTTTCTCTTACATCCGTAAGATTACCATAGAATACCACTATTATCAAATCATTCTTCTGTTGCTATTCACGGATTCGGTATTGGTAATCTGGTATGTCCATTATTCCATCATTCAGGATTTCATTCCCCAAATACTGAAAACTACCATCCTCTGCAAATCTTACCGTAAGTTCGTGGGTTATGACTGCATCATCGCAAATGACCATATCGCAAACTGCCTCAACTGTTAATGTGACTGTTCCATCTTCATTTTCTTTGATATCGACAACCTCTGGCAGAGAAGTTCCAAAGAAAGTAGGTGCGTAATTAAAACATCCAAGTCTCGCCCAAAGATAGGTCTGATTTTCCTCATCAAACGCTGCGTACTCCCGTATCTGCTCTGCTGTTATCGGAAGATACTCCATAATCAGACTTTCGAACTCTTCTTTAGGAATGCCATTGGGATAATCTTCAGAATTGAACTTTTCTCCATATTTCATTCCATACAGATATTCAAACATTCCGTTATAATCCAACTCACTCATATTTTCTGCATTCCAATTAGAACACAAAAGATTCTGTCCCTGATAACCAAGTCCCTGAACACAACGTTCAGACATTTCACGCTGTTCTTCTGTCATTGGCTTTACTCTGATTAGGCAGCTTCCATCCACGATTTCACTGACCTCTGGCGGCTCCGGCACACATAACTCATAACCGAACCACCCTTTCTCCGTGTACTTCCATTCTTTGATTCTGGTATAGGAAATATAGGACATTCCCGGCTTGTTATTGTCATTCCATATACCTCCTGCGCTTACAACATACATCTCTGTTCCGTCAAAAATAAATTTCATTCTCCCTATACCGCCATCACCATGTATCTCGTAAATTACAACAGAACCACTTTTCCCATCCGTACACTCTTCAAGAAACCGATCCACACTTTCATAATTTTCCATATTGGAGTATGTTACCAAAGTGGAAACTGGACATCCTGTTTCCATTAACCTTTTCTGCATTTCCAGAACCGTTTCATCATTCAGAACCACATTGGATGCTGTCCCTTTATCTGCATCCTTATAAATGTCAAAAATAAGTTCCATCATTTTTTTGCAGTCATTCGCAGCTTCTTTTTCCTCCTGTTCATCCACTGGAAGTCCATAGCCCTTTTCCCACTGCTCTGCAGCTTCTTCCTCAGCGCTTTTTGTTTCCTCCGTGGAAGATACTTCTTCCGTATCTTCCACAAGAGTTTCACCCACAACACTCTTTTCTTTTCCGCAGGCACATACGAAACACCCAATCAGAAATACCATAATCAGTAGAATACTTTTTTTCTTAAATAAAACCGTAGGTTTTGTTTTTACCATTAAAATCATCCTTTCGTTCAAAGCACATTTAGTGTGCTTTTGCTATCGGCGGCAGTTCCAATTCTATTTGCTCTATGGAATTAGAAAGATATCTGAACATTCCATCTTCAAATGGTTGGACCACAACCGTGTTTCTAAAAGCGAGATCGGAATTATAATCCGGCCATACTCCATCAACGATAAGCGTAATTGTTCCATCCGCATTTTCTGTATAATCAACCACCTCTCCAAAGGGCGGATATGGGCTGGCATAAATCATTTCATATTCATAACTGTTGCTGCCCTCATCATATCCACAATGCTCTCTCAACTGTTCCACCGATACAGGAAAATAGGTGGTCATAATCTTTTCAAATTCCTCTGCCGAAATTTTCCAATCTTCCGTTTTCAAATTTTCACCTGTATAAATCCGATAAATATCTTCATACATACAAGGCTTCAGTATGTCCTCCACATTATTACTGTCCCAGTTTGTGACAAGCACGTTGTAATTCACATAGCTTAGTCCCGATATGTATTTTTCCGTCAATTTCCGGCAGTCTTCCGGAAGTGGTTCTATTCTCCAATACTGTCTCAAACTTGCATGTGCAATCACATATTCATATGCATAGATAAAATACCCTTTTTCAGTAAGTTTGATTTCAGCCACATTACTTACCGAAGTTCCCTGTATTTCAGGCACTCCACCTTCCTTCCAACGAACTCCTATATAATAAGTCTGCAACTTACCTTTCCGATAAATAAAGGTAACTGCTCCAATCAGCCCATCTCTATGCACTTCGAATACCGTAACCATCGAGTCCCGTCCATCCAAGTAATCTGCATAGAATGCTTCGATTGCTTCATGATTTTGCATAGCAGTATCTTCTTCAACACTTACCAGACCTCTTTTTCCCAAGGCTTCCACTACGGCCTTTCTCTGTTCGCCAGAAAACTCACTGATACCGGAAGAATAGTTTGCTGCATCTGCAATTACGAAATCCTTATATATTACGCTGACTGATTCGGCTGCTGACAACACCTTACTTTGTAATTGTTCCTTTTCCTCATCTGAAATGAGGCAATCACTGGATTGTGGAATGAACCAATATGCTGACTCTGTAGAAGTTTCCGCATCTTCTTCTATTGATGCTTCACTATTTTCGATTTCTGCAGGAGGCTCCCATACTTCCTCTGCCACTTTTCGTTCCTCTGTATGCAGTTTTCCCCAACAGATCACCCCGGCTATAACAGCAAACAACAATATCAAAATTGGTAGTCCACACTTTTTAAGCAACCAGTTCACATCTTCCATCATTCGCCTCCATATATTTCTTCCCATTCTTCGGCTGTCAAACGAGGGGTATTCCATGTTTCTCTGTAATTGTCCTCAGACGGTATAATTCGGTTAGACACATACTGTACGCTTCCATTCTCCAATGGACGAACCACAACCTCGTGGGCATATACCTTGGAATCACCCGCATAAGGAAACACCACGTTGGCGGTCAGCGTAAGTGTTCCATCGCTGTTTTCTGTAAATCCGACTACCTCTGAATATGGGTATTCCGGATACTCTACTTCCTCAAATCCTCTCGGTTTATATTCATAGGTTTCATCCTCTGCATAATAGATGGTTTTGGACTGTAATGTTTCACTATCAATATTGAAATATGCCATGATGACGCTTTCAAAGTCATCCTTGGGAATTCGATAAACAGCACCAACTCCCAAATTGTCATCTGCAACATAAGGGGTGTATGTCCCATTTATTTTTTGATAAAGAAGATCATACATATCATAGAAATTCAAATCCCCAAAATCATCCTCGCTCCAATCTACAATGAACATATTATTCTGTTCAAAACCGATTGGAAGAAGATACTTCCGACTCAACTCTCTGTATGTTTCATCCAAAGGCTGTACCCGTAATGCGGTATGCTCCTCCGCTCCGCTCAATGTCAGTACATATAATTCTTCCGAAAACCAAACTCCTGAAAACATAAGATAACCGTCTTCTGTATAATTCCAATACTCCGCCTGATAACTTCCTGTCACCTCTCGTTTCATGTTTCCGTTTTCGTACTTATAATAGCTTCTGACCACATCCACATTTCCGTCTTTTGTTTTCAAATCATATTTTACAAATCCGCCCAAGTAACTGACCTCAATAATTGTTATTTCAGCCTCTTCCTGCGTATCCACCATTTCACAGAACCACTCTACCTGCTCTGCCTCAGTCATATCAATCTGATTTCTGCTGTCAACAGCCGGATATCCATTTTCTCCAAACTGATTTACAATGCTGCGAATCGTTTCCAAATCATCTATCTTGTTTTCTTCTGCTGCCTTCTTATAAAGATCTATACAGATGTTTATAATTTCTTCTGCGTTCTCCTGAGGTTCTTCTGGAATAGTCTGAATATCAATTACTGTTTCCGAAACTGTATCTTCTTCCGGGGGTGCATCGCTGCACCCCGAAACACTAAGCATCAGTACAAAACTAATTACTGCTAAACCACTCTTCCAGAACCAGGCTGTCTTTCTTAACAACATTTCCACTTCCTCCTCTTCCTTTCACATCTTCTACCATGCTGATAATCAATATAGGACGTTCTACCGTTTTTTCTGCTGTAAAAACTGCAAACCAACCTAATTCAGTACCGGAAGTATCATCTTTTGATGCCTTGATTTCTGCTGTACCCGTTTTCCCTGCCAGAACTATGTCATCCCGATAGGCTGCGTACCCTGTTCCATGAGAATCGTTTACAACCTTTTTCGTTCCCTCCAATACCCGACTTGCGGTTTCACTGGAAAACGCTCCTGATATCCAATACTCTGCAGATACTTCGTTCTGATAGACCAGATAAGGTTTTATGATGTTCCCCTCATTACAGAAAGCAGAATAGATACATGCCAAATGTAATGGATTCACTAAAACCTGTCCCTGACCGTAACCGCTGTCTGCCAACTGTATTTCTGTTTCAATACTTTCTGAATTGGAATACTGCGACTTTGCCATTTTAATCTCAAATGGCAGCTCCGCATTAAAGCCAAGCTGTGTCAGGGAACTTTCCATTTCCTCATAACCAATTTTTAATGCTGCCTTTGCAAAATAAATATTATCGGAATAAATCAAAGCGTTCTCTAAAATAACTGGTTCATATGCATGAAGGGTAGTTACATAATAAGACCCCCACGATGCATCTTTTTGCCAGCTTAAGCCTACGTTCCCGTAATCTTCCATTGGATCGATTGCTCCTAATTCCAAGCCGACTGCAGCGGTAATTGGCTTGAATGTAGACCCCGGACACCACACTTGCCGGAACCGATTATACATTGGCTTATTCTCATCCTCATTAAGCGCAGTCCACTGTTCACTGGACAATCCCATAATAAAATCGTTATTGTCATAGGACGGTGTGCTGACCAAGGCCAATACCTCTCCGGTATAAGGATTCATGGCCACTGAGCAGCTTTTATCTTCCTTAAACTGTTCGTACAAGGAAACCTGCAAATTGGCATCTATCGTAAGCTGAATATCCTGCCCATGCTGTACCAGAATACAAGCCAGTTCCTCCTTCTCTTTGCCTTCCGAATTTACAATGTAAATCCTGCAACCGTTCTGGCCTTTCAGTTCACTCTCAAACAAGCCCTCCATTCCGCTTCTGCCGATTACACTATTGGCTGTATAGCCTTCTCCTGCATGTTCCTCTAAATCTTCCGCAGTAACGCTTTGAACATACCCGACCAAATGTGCAGCCGCTTCTCCTAATGGGTATTCACGCACTTCAACATCAGATATCATCACTCCGGGAATTTCCAGTAGCTTTTCATGTCTTTCCTTTTCTTTCAGCACCTCTTCGTCCGGTTCAATCTTCATCAACTCGATTTCTTCAACCCTCGGAATGGTTTTTATCGGCACAAAGGAGTCATCCTTTACCCACTGTGCCGACAGCATCTTTTCTATCGCTTCCGGAGTTGTTTCCAACAGTTCTGCAATCTGTGCAATTGCTTCCTCTCTGTTTTCCACCTTGCCCGGAACGATTCCAACCGAAGAAGCTATACCTTTTCCTGCAAGGACACGTCCGTTCCTATCCAAAATTTCTCCTCTTACTGCCTGTGTAGTGGAAACTCTTACTTTATCTGTAGAAGTCAGATTCGGAAAAATCATGGAATCATCCCAAACCAACTTATATCCATCTTCGCCCTTTAGGAAGAGTGCTTCATTCTCAAAGCTGATAGTTCCTGCAACTGTATCAAAAGAAGTCTGGTAGGTTACCGCCATTTGCTCCTCATCATATGCAATAATCTGAACAGCCATATTCTGGACTTCTATACCTTCATAAATAGCTGAATTTCGAGTTACAAAATCCTCCTGACTGACATTCCCCGATGCCTCAATATGTAGCATCGCATACATTTCTTCATATTCCTTTTTGGGGATATGATACATGTACTCCACCAGAAGTTCTTCCGGTGTCCTCCAGGCATTTTCTTTTGTTTCCAACATTCCTGCCACACTTACTGCAGAAATTACCACAGCTATTCCTATAACAGCAATCGCAATCCATAGGAGCCTGCTTCTTGTTTTCTTTCGCTTGTTTCTGCTTTTTCCTTTCTTCATATTGACCTCCATTTATTTTCATTGCTGATATGGTCATATTCTATTTTCAATTTACACTATATCTTCAAAATATTACATTCGTAAGATTCTGAGGCAAAAAAATTTCACTTTGCTTGGTATATCGTACTATGCATTCCTCCTTCCTTTTTATTACATGTGTAAGATTTCGTGGTAAAAAAATTTCGTCCGCAATCCTTCTGCACTTGTGTAAATATTACATCAGTAAGATTTGGAAGTCAAGTTATCTTTATATAAAAAGGCTCCTGCCGAGAAGTATCATACATTTTCGCAAAAGTGATACCTTTTAGCAAAAGCCTATTATTCAGCAGAGTCTTGCACCACCCCACTGTTTCAATATTCAAATGTTTCATTCAAAAAACCGGAAAACACACATCTATTTTCTTTCCTTAATATCCCACAAACCGCAGAAAATCAAGGTTTCTTTGAAAGCAGACAAACGGTTTCAATATTCCCCTGAACTCTGATTTTATACTGCATAGCGAAAGTATGCAATGTATATTCAGGATTGGGGTAGTGTTTTACTTTTTTGATATTTCTTCACATATTTTTTAACTCAAAAATATACTTGTTCTGCCGGGTATTCTGTTCTCATAATATTTCGTAACGTATCGAAATTAGTATTTCTTAAACGCCTTCCAGTTACATTTGTTTGCAAATAAAGTATATAGTCCTGCAAGTTTTGAAAATTTTCATTTTGAACATTAATATCTTTCCGTAAAAAACTTCCTATCGCAGTATTTACAGCTTTGACCTCATAATTTCTCACATTCCAATATGGATGTAATTCTAATTTTTCA
>NZ_QTVB01000026.1:0-37066 GCF_003435965.1 Roseburia sp. AF42-8 | reverse complement strand
TGTATCGTTGAATAAGCCTCCGTTGAAATATCAATTTCAGTTACGATTGCTCCCAACTTTTTGAATAATTTTCGAGCCGAGCCGACATAACCGGTGTAGCCTTCACGCAACGAAGCTGTTGGAATAAATGCGACTTTCTTATTTTCAATTTCTTCTTTTATCAGACTTCCTACACTTGAAAAGTGCGAACATAAAAATAGTTTCATCAATATTCTCCTTTATAAATACCGATTTGTTACTCACATGATATCATATTTTTTCTTCAATTACATCCACCTAATTTTAATATACTGCCTGTCGACTTGCTTCTGTAACCAGCATCCGGTTAATCTTCTCCTGCATTGTTTCCTTTGCATTTTCATTGAAATGATAACGGACAACATAGACTGTCTGCCCGATTTTCTTTGTAAATGTGTTACCCTCTGTTTTTGTATTCATCATTTTTTCCATAATCATTTTTCCTTTCTTTTGGAGCCCCAGCAGAGAGTCATTCCATTGGTCTCTGTCAGAACATTATTCTTTAAATCAGGCCCAAAATGGGCACTTCCAGTTTCACAGGCTACCTATATATAGCCTTTTCATTTTTGCTTGAAAAAAGCCTTGTGATCACAGCACTTTTTTAACGTAAAAAGCGTTTTAATATGATACAGCCAACGACAAGAAGCATATCTAACAAATATCATTGTCTATCACTTCTGTTTTCTCTGCCGATATCTCTCTGGTTAATGCCTAATAATCTTCCCTGCCAGACAAGACGATAAGTACAGCGTTTGCTTCTATCGTGTTTCCAAATACTTTCTTCCATCATACGATGGTTCTTCATCAAGTTCCAGTCCGTGACGTTTACAGATATCTAAAAACATTGTCCGGCAGGCAGAATCGGCTGCAAATTCAAAATTTTATTATTCAAAATAAATAAAAATGGATTCCACCAAAATACCCATCACCAAAAATGTACCGGACACTTCTATTCATTATATTTGCACCAACAACTTGAAGTTATCTTCCTGCTTACGACTTTCCAACAACATAAACTCCAAATATCATTTTGATAATATAAAGATACTTCTTTCTTACCCCAGAGCAAGATCCACCTGTGTTTAACAATATTGTCTTTCCGACAAATGTTCTTTCATCAAGTTTTTATCTTGCTGGGGATTCCCCAAACCCATTCTTTCTATTTATGCCGAGGTTACTGTACACATTAGAGCAAGATCCACCCCGGTAATACCATATCGCTATTTTAGCAATACGGCATTTTTCGGATGTTGGAATCTTGCTGAGGATTGTGCTCCCCAGTTCCTCACATTCAGCATAAATATATAATTGGTTCCTCGAATTTCTTCGGTCACAGCACAGGGAGAAAAAATAGGCTAAACAGCCCTATATCCCTGTGAAATCACCATGTGATTAAAAAATAGCAAGGACAGGAAGTGTGGATACACTTCCGCAAAATTGCCAATTTCGGAGCCATATCCAAAATTGAAAAATACATAAAAATCAAAAATCCGAAACCTTACTCGATATCCAAATTTATAATTTTTACAGATTACAAAAAAACCAATATGAAAATTTTACAAATTTTGTAACACATGTAAAATTCCCATATTGGTTTTCATTCATCTTTTATGGATTTGGAATATTCTATGTTTTCAAATATTTTACTTTGAGCAAAAAACAGCTCTATAAACTTTTATCATTGCATTTTCTGGTATAATTTCATCAACTCTCCCACACAATCTGCTTCCGTCATTTTTGTACTAAAGCCATACGCAGCCATAACAGCTTTATCATTTGCAGTATGTGCTCGTCGTAACTCGGCTGGCATTGTTAAAGGATCATATAAAGCCGCAAGATTACTACTAGGATATAATGTTCTTGCTTTCAAAATTTCCTGTGCCGATTTTTCAATTTGTTCCCGATTCTTCTCCGTTACTACAGGCCACGGAAAATTGTTATACACTATTGTGTTTGAATAACTATAATCACTTTTTAATCTTCCACACACTGCTCGCATCCATGCCATGTGAACATTCGACATCAATACACCAAATTCATAAAATGATGCATTGGGCATAGTGAATAATTTGTCTCCCGGAATAATTTCACCATCTAAATAATCCATTGGAATATATCTACGATTCTGAGAAGAAACTTTGGGAATCGCAATATATTGATTTTTATGTTCAAGTATTGATGCAAATAAAGTTGGATTCTCAGCCGCTTTTTTTGTGTTCGCTCTTGTACTACTAAGTCTAAATTCACGTACTTTATTCACTCGTTCTAATATCATCGGACATTTTTTTAATAATCCAGGATCAGCTCCAACAAGCCAAATACAATATCTCGGCTTTCGATCAATAAAATCTTTTCCCATCATATAATGTCTAAAAAACGGAGAAGCCTGTGGTTCTTTTTCCAAAAACTCTTCCTTTTCCTCTTCCGTCAATATTAAAAATCCACCATCAATTGCTTGCCCACCTAATGCTATTTCAGGAACATTACACAATGGTTTCATTCTTTTTTCAATGAATATATTTTCTGCATCAAGCAAATATCCATTAATATTATTCGCCGGAATTGCGTTCTCACCTGAATAAATTATTTTCTGCTTATTATTTACAGCTCTGCTAAAGCCAACAATTACACAATGAACATGCGCTTTTATTGACGCTTCACTATCCCATATAAATGTTCTGTATGCAAAATCAATGTGTACACCTGATTCAAAAAGCGGTTTCCAGAGAATCGAAACACTTTCTCCCTGTGTAATTGAATTAGTTGATACCAATGCTGCTCTGATATTATAATTTCCCATATAGTCAGCCGCTTTTTTATACCAGCAACTAACATAATCAAGATTTCCTATACTCTTCCATCCTTCAAATATCTTCTCAACATCTTCCTTCTGCTCCGACGCCATCCAACGTGCTCCTACAAATGGCGGATTTCCCATTATAAACGATAATTTTTCTGCAGGAATTACATCATTCCAATCAATTCTTAATGCATTTCCTTCTGTAATATTTACATATGTCTTTAAAGGAAGAAAATCGTCATTAAATCCATACACAATATTTTTCGTTTCTTCCAACATTTGAGATTCTGCAATCCATAAAGCCGTTTTCGCAACTGTAACTGCAAAATCGTTAATCTCTATTCCATAAAATTGCTGAATAGAAACTCTAATTGGATTATTTACCTCTACCAATGTCATTTGTCCGCCAACTTTTTCCTTTATCACCTCATTCTCCAAACGACGAAGCGACAGGTATGTTTCTGTAAGGAAATTTCCGGAACCACACGCAGGATCAAAAAATGTAAGTGATGCCAATTTATTTTGGAATTCTTCCAATTTTTTATCTCTGGTACGCTTCACTTGAATTGCTCTAATACTATCAAATTCCTTCTGCAAATCTTCCAAAAAAAGAGGACTAATAACTTTATGAATATTTTCAATAGATGTATAATGCATTCCTCCCGAACGTCTGGTCTCAGGATTTAATGTAGATTCAAATACCGCTCCAAATATAGTTGGAGAAATATCACTCCAGTCAAAATCTTCTGACGCTTTTGTAAGAAGTAATTCTTTAATTTTCTCTGTAAAAGGTGGTATCTCAATAGTTTCATCAGCAAATAACCCACCATTTACATACGGGAACTGAGCAAGTTCTTCCTCTAAATACTCGTCTCGCTCTGATACAGGTGTATCCAATATCTTAAATAATTCTATTATAGCTCTCCGGCAATCCTTTACTTCATATGTTTCCAAATAATCATGGAACATATTTCTCTTTCCAAAAATACCAGCATCTTCTGCATACAAGCAAAAAACAATTCGCACACATAAAGCATTCAGGCTCTTTAGTTTATGCTCTCTTTTTTCTCTCTGCTCAAGTGTTTCATCCTTTTCCTTAATATCTGGTATACGATATTGTTTTAAAAACGCATCATAAATAAGCCCAACAATACCTCCTGCTTTTATTGATACTTCCATTTCATGCGATATTGTCTTTACTTCCTTTTTCACCAAGAAGTCCAACAATGGATATTTGCTTTGTAATTCATCTAAAGCAATCTTTGTCGGTTCTGGCTGTTTCTGGTTCATATCATAAATCCAAATTTCAGCAAAATTTGACGTAACAATCCACCGAGCTCTTTCATCAAAAGTCAGCTTTCCATTATATCTGTCTGCCTGTTCAAATGGAGTAAGATCAACATCTCCTGAATTCCTGATTTTCTGATCCAATGCTTTTCCAAGACTCTTCTGTTCAATAATTACTCGTGTTTCAGGAATATACACATCAATACGTTTTGTATTTCCATCAATTACAACTTTCTTTTCAAAGTTCAAACGTTCTGTCACATTATCCATTCCCAAAACATTCGTCAATAAATCAATCCAATAAGAACGTCCATCTTCATCTTCTTTCCCTTTTCCCATCCATCGGTTTACAAATTGACGGGCAGCCTCTCTTTGTTCTGCATCTGTCATGCTTTTTTCCTCCTAAATAATCGTGCATTCACAAATCTTTCTCCGACTATTTTTACATATCATATCCACAGTATATCATAAAATTATTACAGAACAGCATTCATATATCATTATTTGTATTGTGTCTGCACACAAGGAACTTCTACCGCCAAATCATAATAATATTGATACATGATCATGTTATCTTTTGCTTCTATATACACTCTCTGAGCTTCTTTCAGCAAGTTATTCCAAATATCTTTCCATTCACTAGGAGCCGAATCTAAAAACCACATATTATTAAATGACATTTCTATCGTCCCCCATAAATCATCTTCTTTACGCTCAGTTTTTATATTCATCTGCATATTTCGTGCAATTTCCAATGCATCTTTTTGTAAAAAAGTGAATTTCACTACTTTTTGAGGATCTGGAACTTTCTTAAAACGACGCATATGAGCTTCTGCCTTTTTAATAATTGTTTCCAATTGTTCATCATGCCATTTTTTATCCTCTAGTATCTCTTCTTCTGACATTTGCGCTTTTTCTTCATTAATTTCTCTTTGCATTTCTTCCAATTCATGCTGTGCAATATCATAATATTTCTTTTCAATCACCATAATCTCTCAACTCCATAAAAAAAGAAACAGTCAACATTTTCGTTACAACTGTTTCCTTTATTTTTGAAGTCCCCGGAGCATTTGTATCACTACATTCTGTTCTTTTTCATCAAGATTATTCCAAATATTCAGAACCTCTTGTTGTGATTCTGATAAGCTTACTGGAACATCCATTCCGGCAAAGAATTGTGCCATTGTTACTCCCAGTGCATCACATATCTTTTCTACAGTAGGCATAGTTGGTAAACTTTCTTTAGCAATAATTTTTCCAATCGAAGATTGAGATATACCAGTCAATTGTGACAGCCGATATTTACTCATATCACGTTTTTTACATAAAGCTATAATATTGTCCGCAATATAATCCTCTGTACGCAAGTAAATACACCTCTTTCCGATAGTAGTTACCTTAATTGTAACTAGAAATCCGCAAAATTATTAGAGATGTATCTTACAAGTATTTACTAAGGGAAACAGTAGTATTAAAACAAAAAAATAGAACTATATAAAGTTGTATTCCATTAATGTCAGCTTATTATCTAAATGCTCATATTCTCTTTGTATTTCTTCAATTTTATCATATAGTTTCAGCACTGTCGAACCCTTTATCATTTTATTCTCTTGGCACATCTGCCGGAATTTTTCTTTGTACTCCCGCAGTACTCTTCCTTTTTCCTCTAATTCCTCCAGTGTTTTGATTTCCTCTTTATCTGCCATGTATTTTCCTCCCAGACATAATTTTTAATACATAAATGATAACCCTTTTTTCGCTGTTGTTCAATTACAACTTATCGCCTTTTTCTCCCATCAATCGACAATCTTCTTTTTGCTATATACATATGATATACTTCTCTTTATACAACTAATTGCTGTTGTATAGCTCACCATTTTTTCTATCTACAACACAAGAAAGTCAAGTTGTGATGGAAAGGAGGTGAGGACATGGAAATAAATTATGCACTTATAGGCAAACGTATAAGAGAAACCCGCAAACAACGAGGATTATCTGCCGAGGAGCTGGCTGAAATTGCTGATCTTTCTACTGTTTATATAAGCTATATTGAAAATGCCAAGCGTAAACCCAGTTTAGAATCTTTAATCAAAATTAGCAACGCACTTGAAATTACTATTGATGAATTACTCTATGGGAACTTGTTATACAATCCTACGGAATATCAAACTGACATTGATTTATTAATGGCAGATTGTACCAGCACTGAAAAACGTTACATATTCGAGGTTCTTTCAGCCATAAAAAACATTTTACGAATCAATGATTGGCATCTATCCTCAAAACACAATTACGATGCTGATAACCCGAATGATTATTAAATCATTCAATAACAATCAAATATCTATTTCTACATAAACCATCCGTTAATCACTTAACCGATGGTTTATGTCTTTTTCAATCCAAAAATTCTATGATAGTTATATCAACTATAAAGGATGTCGCTATTGATGAAAGAAAGTGAAGAACGAAGCAGTAATATTGATGAACAGAAAGCCAGAATCCGGCAAAGATACAAAGGTATTGATCCAGAAGAACTGGAAGTAATTCCGGCACTTCCACCAGAGGATATTTTTAAAACAGAAAAAAAACTACGAGTAGCTGTATATGCAAGGGTATCTACGGATGATCCACGCCAAACATCCTCATATGAATTACAGAAAAATCATTATCAGGATGTAGTAAATAAAAATCCGAATTGGATGCTTGTAGAAATATATGCCGACGAAGGCATTTCCGGCACTTCGCTTCAACATAGAGATGCATTCAAAAAAATGATTGAAGATTGTGAAGGCGGAAAAATTGATTTAATCATAACAAAAAGTGTATCCCGATTTGCAAGAAACGTTGTTGACTGTATCCGATATGTACGAGAGCTTTCTTCACTCCGTCCACCCGTCGGTGTATTTTTTGAAACAGAGCATTTAAATACTCTTGATCCCAAAAGCGAAATGATTCTGTCATTCATGTCAACACTTGCGCAGGAAGAAAGTCATACCAAAAGTGAAATTATGAATTCTTCCATTGAAATGCGTTTTCGTCGGGGAATATTCCTTACACCTCCTCTGCTCGGATATGACCAAGACGAAAATGGAGATCTTGTAATCAATCCACATGAAGCTAAAATTGTGCAGCTTATTTTTTATATGTATCTTAATGGAAGTAGTACTCAACAAATTGCTGATTCTTTGACAGAACTCGGTTGTAAAACAAAAAAGAATAATGATGTCTGGTCATCCAGTACCATACTACAAATCCTTCAAAATGAACGCCATTGTGGGGATGTTCTGGCGAGAAAAACATGGACTCCGAATTATCTTGACCATAAATCAAGGAAAAACAATCAAGACCGTAATCAATACAGAAAAGTCGGACATCATGAAGCTATTATCTCCCGAGATGATTTCATAGCTGTTCAAAAATTAATTACAAATGCGAAATATGGAAATAAAGAGATTTTACCAGAATTACATGTGATACAAGAAGGCTCTCTAAGTGGATTTATAAGCATTAATCCAAGATGGTCTGGATTAATCCAGAGACTACTTTGAAGCATCTCAAAGCGTCCTTAAACCGGCAAATATGAATGCACCTGATACAATTACTGCTTCCGCCGGTTCCTTCGATTTAAGAGACTATGAAGTTGCTAGAGGACAATTTTTCTCCTCGGTTGGTCGGATTTCTGTTTCTTTTTCATATAAACAGATCTCTTTTAACAAAGATGCTATACGGAAATTTCCAAACATAAAATTTGTCGAAATGCTAATACACCCGAGCTCAAAACTACTTGCTATTCGACCATGTTCCTCTGAAACAAAAAATAAAGTGCAGTGGTCACGTCTCAAAGATGGTCAACTTATTCCAAAACCAATTTCCGGTGCTGCATTTTTGCCAACATTATACGAGATATTTAAGTGGGACAAAAAATGCAAATATAGAATATTAGGAGTTGCCCACCAAAAAGACAATGAAAATGTCTTATTTTCAACATGGACGATACAGAAATACGAATCCCGACAAGTACCAACGAAGTATCCGCCCCCAATAACAACACGCCTGATACAATATCTGATTCTAAGAGTGTGTTAGCTTATCCTGCCGACTGGATGAATAGCTTCGGTAATAATTACTATACTCAGTCTCAAGCGCCAGAATTAACAGAATTTACAGTGGACAAAAACTGGCAAACTGCTTCAGAAAGTAAACCTTATAAAGAACCCGAGCTACAAACCACTCCCAAAGAAACCATTATACAAAATATAAAGAATATTATTACAGAAATTAAAGGAGACACCCAATGAGCGAGCAACCTATAAATCAATGGAATATGACTACAGAACCTTCTGATATGATGAAAATCAACACACCTATGCCAATAACAGTCGCACCCAGCCCCTCAAATCAAATGGAAGTCATTGACGATGATTCTTTCAGCTATGACGGTTATCAAGTTGTACGTGGCGAATTCTTCGCTCATATTTACGAACCTTCGTTTACGTTTAATAACTACAAGGTATCTGTAAATACCGCCTGCATAAAAAAGCTACCCGATGTCGAATATGTGCAAATATTAGTCAATCCCATTGAAAAAAAACTGGCTGTCCGTCCCTGTCGAGAAGAAGAAAAAGACTCTTTTCGTTGGTGTTCCTCTGGAAAAAAGCGTTCGCCAAAACAAATCACCTGTCGAATTTTCTTTGCTAAAGTGATATCTCTCATGGATTGGAATCCTAATTATCGGTACAAGATTCTCGGCAAATTAATTCGTTCTGGCAATGAAATACTGTTCATTTTCGATTTAACTTCACCTGAAATATTTCCTCGTACACTAAAAGACAATGGAACTGTAACCACTGCTA
This sequence comes from Roseburia sp. AF42-8, assembly GCF_003435965.1. Classification (NCBI taxonomy): domain Bacteria; kingdom Bacillati; phylum Bacillota; class Clostridia; order Lachnospirales; family Lachnospiraceae; genus Roseburia; species Roseburia sp. AF42-8. Next base: position 28,105 of record NZ_QTVB01000026.1, on the reverse strand, counting down.
GGACACCTTCTTATCCTGAAGAATGGAAGAATCAATTCGGTATTCCAGTGGAAGAACATCAGAAATCAATGCAAGTCAATATATTTGAAGGCTACGCAGTATTTGACATACAAGAAAAGAAGAAGGCAACTGATAAATCCATAGAAAAAGCAAAAGAACCATCAACAGCAGAAAGTGAGGAAAAATCCTATGAACAACAAACACTCTTCCCATCCACTAATATGTATTGACTTTAAAAAGAATCGTATACGAATCCACCGCAATACACTCCGTCAAATTGGTAACCCAGAATATATTCAACTTCTTGTTAATCCTGATCAAAAAATGATAGGTATAAAGGCTAGTTGTGCAGAGGATAAATTGGCACATAAAGTTAAGGATTATTTTGTCATCAATGGTAACAGTTATGAATTGTACAGCCGAGAATTACTATATTCACTTTCCCAGCTTAACCTTTCTTGGGAGAAATTTAACATTTTTCGTTTAGAAGGCAATATTTACCCAGATAAGAAAATAGCTCTATTTTCCATGGATAACATCATCACAAAACTGCCACAAACAGAATTCAAATCAGAAATAATGGGAGATGAGTATGCGCAATTATAGTATATATACATTAAAACAAAACTAGAATTCACCAATTTGTATCAATATCTCAGTGAAAAAGATTATAAACAACTTGAGCAACAGATATTATGTCATTCCTATCACACCCCCATCTGCACATGGAATGGTATTGTCATTAATGGTATAGAAGCATATGAATTATTTCGTAAACACAGTATTCCTTTCCGAATAAAAAGACTCCATTTTTCCAGTAAAGAAGATGTAATTTCATGGATATGTACTGACCAACTTAAACGAGAGGATTTAACCAATATCAATAAAAAATACCTGATTGGGAAAAAATATGATGCTGAAAAAATTTTAGTTTCAAGACAACTTTCATCTACGAATAAATCTCATATTTCCGGTGCAAGCATCGCAGCAAAAAAAATATCCGAAGAATGTAATGTAGCAATGGCTACCGTTTACAAATATTCTGCTTACAGTAGTGCACTAGATATAATTGATGAAAAAGTTCCGGATCTTGTCAAACGAGTTCGTTCTGGTCAGCTTTGGATTTCCCAAGCTAATATTATTGAACTTTCAGGATTATCAAAAGAGCAGCTTTTAAGTCTAAATAACTACCTTCTTGCCGAAAAGATAGAACATCTCAGTTATCATGATATGAAAAGGGAATTACTGTGGAATAATTACGCCAAACCGATATTAAAGAAAGAATCTTCCGTTTCTATTCCATCTATACGCAATCTGCCACAATTTGATCCAGATGCGGAAATTGCAAGTCTTACGTTGACGATTCCCTCATGGAACAGTTCTATCGAAAGAGTATTAAAAGTTTCAGATTTTAAAATTGCATCTGATACAGCAAAATATAAGCTTAAATATCAGCTTATGTGCCTAATATCAACCACAAATAATATTTTGAAAAAATTGGAGGAAATATAATTATGGATGGAAATACCGAAGATTTACAAAAGTTTGTTCCCCAAGTGCATTTTGAGCAAATACCTATTAAAAATTTATGTTCAAATCAAGATTACCAACGTAATCTTTCTATCAAACACGTTCAGCGTGCTGCAGCTAATTTTGACCTTTATCAGATAAACCCTGTAAAAGTAAGTAGACGTGATGGGATAAATTATGTGTTCAACGGACAACACACTATAGAAATTGTCGCTCTCGTCTCTGGATCAAGAGAAACTCCTGTCTGGTGCATGGTTTATGATGATCTTGTTTACACTCAAGAAGCAGATATTTTTGCAAATCAGATGAAATATGTCAAATCGTTACTACCTTATGAAATATTCATGGCTAATATTGAAGCTGGTAATGATAGAGAACTTATTATTCGTGACCTTGTTGAATCATATGATCTCTCTATTACTTCTTCCTCTCGCCCCGGAGGTATATGTGCTGTATCCACTTTAATTAATATCTATGAAAAATATGGTTTTCACACTCTTGATCGTGTTTTACGCCTTTGCGTTGCCACATGGGAAGGCGCGCCTATGTCCTTTAGCTCCAATATGCTTAATGCTATTGCCCGTCTGGATAATGCTTATGGAGAAACAATGAAAGATGACACATTTAAAGAAAAAGTAGGACGTGTCTCTGTCAGAGAAATCAGTCGTACTGCCAGAGAACGTCGTGCCGGTTCATTAGGGTTTGCAGAAGCTCTTTTACTAGAATACAATAAAAAATCCAAGTATTCACTTCCTTTTGAGAAATTATACACTCATAAAACACCCAAAAAAAGAGAACAATCAACTGAAGATGAATCCGGTCAAAGTTCCACTCCAGAAGGTCAGTTAGATTTATTTTCTACGGATCAGGACAATACTCAGGCTCTGCCAAACGAATAGCGCAGAGCCTTCAGCCTTCGTTCTATCCATACTTTCAAAAGAATACCCTACTCTAAGACTCCCTTTCATGCAAGCACTATTTTATCTTATTCCAAATTCATCATCCGCTCCATCCGCCACCTTATATATGAATATCCATTCCAAATATTTGCTTTTACCGGATACTCTTTCCTGTAAACAAATACAGTGTGATATTTAACAAAATGCATTCTACACCAGTTATGTATATCCTTCATATATATGTTATTTATACCGTTCACCCACTGTTCTAAAAACCATATGTCTTTATCTGACAATAACTCCATTATGAACAGTACATTATAATATTGAATGACACCTACTCTCTTCCTTTCCTCTATTAACCTTTTACACAATAACCTATACTTAATGTTCATATCGTTCCTATGCCTTCCCTCTAATCTATATTTTCCATCCTTATATACGTTATATATATAATTGTTATATAGTACATATAATTGCCTGCAGGACATCCAGTGCTTCTGCCCCACGGCATTCCCCGACGATAATCCGGTTTGGCCGCATACGAAGTGCGCTTTTTATCAAATCCCGGATGGTAATCTCCTCTGCCCCCGGAAGCTTGATATCCCGGCTCTCCAGACGCACCAGATTGGGCAGCCCAAGCAACTGCAGCTCCGCTGAGTCCTCAATGGTAACCACACGTTCTTCTTTTGGAATAAATTCCGACAGGGCATTTAGAAATGTTGTTTTGCCGCTTCCTGTTCCTCCTGACACAAAAATATTATAACCGGCACATACCAGATGCTTTAAAAAATCTGCCACTTCCCTTGAAATAGACCCCCATTCTATCAGTGTCTGCATCCGGACAGGCTCTTTGGGAAAACGGCGGATGGACAACGCTGTTCCATCTATGGCAATAGGTTTTAAGACAATATTTACCCGGGAGCCATCCGGCAGTCTGGTATCTACAATAGGATGTAATTCATTTACCATACGGTTACTGCCTCCTGCAATCTGCTGTATGACATCCTGAAGCTTTTCTTCTGATGTAAAGTGTTTATCCCACTGATAAAGCCTCCCTGCCTTTTCATAAAAGATTCCTTTGGTCCCATTTACCATAATTTCCGTAATGTCAGCATCCTCAATAAGCTCCTGCAAAATATCCAGCCTCCGCAGGGAATGAAAGATTTCCCGAATCAGATTCTGCCGCATGGAAATACTCATAGGCATTCTATGGCTGTCTTCTTCCAAAGTCTTTTGCACCAGTTCTAAGATTTCTTCATCTTCCATGGTTCTTGAAATGTCCATCCGTTCCATTACCTGATGCTTCAAGCGTTCCTTTAAATTCTCCTTTGTCTCCATCTGAATGCCTTTCCCCCATACATCTTCTTACGCATTTACTTATGTACTTTCTTATCCATTTCCTTATCTACTTCTTTCCTAAGGCATTTCTTTTTCATTGTCTTCTTCTCTTTCTATTTCCTGTGCTATCCACTCTTTGAAATAGCCTGCTGCTGCAACCGGATTACCGGAATTTTCATATCTTTCACCTGTCTGCAATCGTTCCGGAATCTTTATAATCTGAATCTTTCCTTTTACTTCCTGTGACATAAGCTGTTGCTCTACCGTATCCATTCCATATTCCTGCTTTAAAAATGCATACACCCTGTCACACTCTTCGATAATTCTTCCCGTATCAGCAAGCTCCGGCTGTATCTCTAATATCACATAATCAAAGGACAATTCCTGCCATATAATTTCTAAAAGCCTGTGATAATCCTGTGCTTTTACTTCACCCAATAAAACTGCCTGTTCTACCGGAACCATAATGCCAAGTTCACCCACAGTAGTAATTCCGCTCATCACACTGGCACCCCCATTGGTACTTCCAAGCCGGAGGGATAGCAGAACATCGGATAAATTATGGCTTTCTTCCATTTCCGGCAGCTTCATGCCGCAATATCCTCTGGTATTAATGTATAAAACCTTTCCCTTCTCTGCCAAAACCTGTGCCACAGCCAGTCCTGCCAATAAAGACAGCCCGTCATACCAGGGTGACAGCAGTCCTATGGTATGACCCTTCCTGCTTCCCCGCAGACAGATTTCCGTTGGATGCTCCGCCAGTAATGCATACATTTCCTGCAGGATGACATTGGCAGACTGATACTTATAAATATGTGGCAGTGCTGCCTCTCTTGCTCCCAGCCGCTCTTCTGCTAGACATACCATTTCTTCCTTTAAAGGAAGGCTTTCCGCTTCTTTTAATATTCCTGAATTAATCAGCCAGATATCTCTTTTTTCTCCATTTAAATCTGCCTCCACACTGTTCCAGTCTGTATATACTTCCGCCTTTGCCACATTTCCTGTCTCCAGCAGATATTCTGCCAGTTTATTTCCATAGGCACTGTCCGCATCGCAGATTGCAATTGATATCTGATTCATTACACCACCCCCAATGTCAGTAAATAGCCGCCCAGTACCGCCGGTGCCAGATGCATGCAGGAATCATCCATACCGGACTGCTCCCGATAAGGCACCCACTGTTTTCTCACCAGACTGCTCTGCATATAAGTTCTAAAATACAATATACGCTGTATTAATGTTCCCTGCCTTATCAGCCGGAACAATCCGTATACTGCTGCCAAACATAAGGAAAAAATAATTGTGTGAAGCACAATAGAATAATCTGTCATGCAGGAGAGTGCCATAAAAAGCTTAATGTCTCCGGCTCCCATTGCATGCATCAAGAATAATAAATAGAATAGAATCACGGGAATTAACATCATTACTGTTACCAGTATAATTCCCTTTTCTCCTTCTCCCCGGATATGTGCTGCATATCCTGTCATCACCCCCATGCCCGTCAGCCAGTTCGGTATTTTTGACTTCCATAAGTCAAAGCAAACTGCCAGTCCAAGCATAATTATCACTAGTATTGTTATAATTCCTTCCCCCTTCGCTGTAATCGCATTATACGATGTCCCCATGACCTTGTACATGTCGAATTGGGAAAGTTTTTTCTTTCGTCACATTCCACAAATATTACATCAGACGATATGCCATAATTCCATAAAGCAGGGTAAATCCTCCTGCTCCCAGCAGTCCCACCGTTGTAAGGCTCCATGGATTCAGTCCCACCATAACGTCTATGCCATTCTTCGAAAGCAGCTGGTTGCAAAAGACAATTGCCACCGCTCCTGCTGCCATCCGGACAACAAAATTTAAGACAAGGTCTGCCCTCTGTTTTAAGATTCCGATAAACAAAACCAGCAGACAAATGCCTATAATCACCATAATTCCTGTTTCTTTACTCATTACACTGCTTAAAATCCTTTTCAAGTATCCATTTCCTTACCATTAACATATTTTTCTGCAAAAAAAATATTCCTTTTTTTGTATAGATTGGATTTTTCTGATTATACTTAGTAAAAAGAGGATTTATTTTCCATAAAGAAAGTGGGGATCGTATTGTTTGGAATTGTAAAAAACACACCTGCGCCGGATGCCGGCTACCGCTTACTTTTAGATGATTTAAACCGGACAAAGAATGACTTAGACTTCGCATATGCGAATTTTCAGAATGTTGTAGAACCGGATCTGATTGATGCCTATATTTATGAAGTAAATGCCATGCAGCTGAAATATAAATTTCTGCTACGCCGCTTAAAACAAAAAACAGAGGATTCTTACGCGAAGATCCTCTGGAAGTATCTGACTCCTGAAAATTTTCATTTAATTGTTCTTTTCCATACGTCATACCCGCATATACCTGCTGGGTATTGTGCATTAAGGGTTCTGAGGTATCCTGCTTTGCGACCTCGCAGAAGGCCTGATACAAACCGCTCAGAACTCTTTTTGCATGGGCAATGCCGTCACCGCTCTGCTGATACATACTGCGCATCAGCTCTCTTCTGCAATAGGAATAAAGCGGATAAAGCTGTGGGGAAAGTTCATATTGAAAATTCAATGCCGCCTGAAGTTCTCCAATCACTGCATCAGCTTTCCGGACGGCTTCTTTGTATACATCAAAATCTTTTTCCTTCAGATTTTTTTCTGCTTCATCAAGATAAGAAAAGCAGATATCATATAAAACCACTACCAGTTCACTGCGGTTACTCTGGGTAATCCTTCTGGTAAAGTCCTGCTTCGTTCTACTATCCATGACAGTCTCCTTTGATTACTGAAGTAACTGTAATACCTGCTGTGGAATGTCATTTGCCTGAGACAATACGGAAATTGCTGCCTGGGACAATACATTCTGCTGTGTATAATTGGTCATTTCCTCTGCCATATCTACATCTGAAATACGGGAAAGTGCAGATGTCATATCCTCGCTGGTCTCATCAAGACTTCCTACAGTAGAATCCAGACGGTTCTCACAGGCTCCGATGGCAGAACGTACAGAAGATACTCTTGCCAGTGCATTATCTAATGCAACGATTGCCCGGTCTGCTCCGGTTACGGTTGTTACATCCAAATCATCCAGATATAAGGTCTCGGTATCAATCTCCGGAATATCTACTTTAATGGTCTGGTTTTCATTGGCTCCTACCTGAAGATCCATGGTTCCAATATCGGTCACTTCTAATTTAACAGTGCTTCCCGCGGCAAGTCCGCTCTTGGTAAGAAAGGACATTTCAAATCCATCACGGTCTGTAATGGTTACTTTATTGCCATCGACTGCTGCAGTTGCAGTGGTTGAAAATCCGCTTCCTGCAGCATGAATATCTACCTCAGCATTGGTTCCGTAAGATACTGCCGGTGTCATGGAATTAAATCCAAGCTGTGCTGCCAACGCAGCATCGCTGATTGTGATTTCTACTTTGCCTGTCTCGCCATATGCAGTGGATTCAAAGGAAAGCTTACCGCCATCTGCTTTTACGGTAGTCTCGCCTAACTCACCGGCTGTTCTGATTTTCTCAAAGACCTGCTCGTAGGTATCGGTTGCTTCTATTTCTACGGATGAACTGTTAATTTTCATTTTACCGGACACACCGATTGTTGCTGTCATATCATTAAATGCAACGGTATCTGCATCCTTCTTTGCAGTCTCAGCTGCCTGATTGATGGTTACGGTATAATCTGCTGCGGTTACATTACTGGATACTGCCATTCTTGTAGCGTTGGTTCCATATACTCTTCGCTGGATGCTGCCATCCAGTAAGGATTTGGTATTGAACTCGGTATCCTTGCTGACACGGTTAATTTCTTTCTTTAATTCTTCTACTTCCTGCTGAATTGCTTTCTTATCATCCGGTGTATTGGAATCACTGGCTGCCTGTACAGAAAGCTCACGCATTCTCTGTATCAGGGAAGTCACTTCATTTAAGGCTCCATCGGTTGTCTGTAATACGGAAATACCATCAGACGCATTCTGGGATGCCTGGTCAAGTCCTTCAATCTGTAAATTTAATTTATTGGAAATTGCCATACCTGCCGGATTATCTTTGGAATGATTAATCTTTAATCCGGAGGACAGACGCTCCATTGCCTCGGTTACTTTATTTTCTGTACGCAATAACTGTTTATTTGTAATTACAGCTGACATGTTATGGTTTACTTTCATTTATCCTGATTCCTTTCTTCCATTCATGCCCGCATCCTTGCGGTCTATCGACGTTCCATGTCTTATGTATTGTATATCGGACTACCTTTCTAAGGACTTAACCGCTTTTAGGAAACTTTCTGCCATTCCATAAAGCGTCTTTGTCTGGATTTCCATATCCGAAGGATTTTTTTCTTCCGGCTTGTCTGGATTTTTAGAAAAAGCTTCTGTGTTGTGACGGATTCCGTCTTTCTTTATTTCTCCGGTCATATAGCTGATGCTGACTTCCTGTCCCGGCTCCTGTGCAAAAAGATTTTCCCACTCTTTCGCATAGCTTTCAAATAATGCCGTTGTCTCTTTGGATTCTGCTGCAATATAACCGGAAATCTTTTCCTTGCCGGCACGAGCTGCGCTGCCACTCTTCCCAACCGGTCTGTCTCAAAAACAATATCCACCAGACCTTTCTTTTCTTCACCACGGACAATCTTAAGTGAAACGTTACAGGTCTCGCCCTGTACCAGCACCGGAACTGCATATTCTTCTTTCTTTGCTGCCGCACTTCCCAATGCAATCTGGGTATGCATCATTTTCAGTTCCTGCAAATCAAGGCTTGTAAGATTATCCTCCGACATCATCATGGTCTTCATGACATTCTCTGCGGTATCTGCCAGCTTCCGCTGAGCCTCTGCCATTTCCTTCGGTGTCTTAACTGCCTCTGCAAAATCAGAAAATATTTTTTCTTTGATATTTTCCAGTTCCTCTGACAGATTTTCGCTCCGGTCTGCCATCTTAAACAGACGGTTAAATACCTGATTCCGGTTATTCATATAATCTGCCGCTGCAAGCACCCGGTTGACGGTTGCCGGCATATCAAGCTGTTCTAACCACTCATAGACTTCCTGTGGTGCCGCTGCTGCCCGGGACAGCTCCTGTACCTGTTCCTTCCGGTAAGCTGCCTCTGTTTCTTCTTCCTGCTCCACTTCTTTCATGGCATCTGCAAGTTCTTCCGGTGTCATGGAAAGCCATTTTTCATCTTCCATAAATGGTGCAATCTTCTCCGGTACCAGTCCGTCTTTCACATCAGAAAGCCTATTCTTCTGGTACGCTCCCTCAATCTGTTCCGTAATGGAAATGCCGGCTCCTTCTTTGGTCTGTACGCCTCCAAAATCATCATCTACCTGATAATCCATGGCACTATGCTTTGCGGAACGAACCTGGGTCAGAAGTCCACGCAATGTAATATCTCCGCCCTGCTGCAGCAAGGCTCCGATTGCTGCGCCGTCTGTCTTTTCTACCTGACGGATCAGCCGGTATACACCGATATAAGCACTTCGTTCTTCTTCGCTGATTTCCTTATTCTGCTCTAATTTATAAAGGTATTTACTGAATTTTTCCTCTTCGGTAATGCCCTGTTCTTCCTGAATCTGCTCAGATACGGTATTTATCTCTTCAAAGCTCATATCCAGTGGATTCATGCCTTCTTTTATCATGGTACGAACAACTGCCGGTTTTAAATGGTCAAATGCCCGCTGCACTTCTTCATCCGCAGCTTTCATTTCCGCAATATTTTCCGGTGTCAGCTCCATCTGGTTATAAGCTAAGATTCTGACGGCACGCTGATTTCCATAGCTTGTTTCCAGGTCTAAATCCTTTAAAATATCATCCACATTGCGGAATGCCTTGGAAATGGAATCTCCCATGTCCTGACGAGGTGCGGTCATCATAGTCTCATATCGTTCTCCTGCCTTTTCAAAGGTATCCTTTAAGGCAGCTCCATCTTCATAGAGACTCTGCAATGTTGTTTCATCTACCGGATGGATTCCAAGAGCATATGCCGGCATCGCTTTTAATGCTTCAGATGTGTCCATGACATTCCGGAACAATGCCACATCCGCTTCCTTTGGTACAATGCCATCCCCGGAAAGGAGTCTGCTATAATATTCATTTTCCTGTGTTTTCAGTTCTTCCACCAGCTGGGACAATTCCATGGTATCAATGGAAATTCCTTTTTTCAGTAAAGAAAGGTTCGCTTCACTGGTCATTTTCAGTCTGGTTTCCTCTAACTGTCTTCTTGCAGTCAGAAGGTCTAAGCCGCTTTTCGTATAAGCTGTTTTATCCGCTGCCGCTGAAACTTTTGTGTCCTTGTTCTTTATCTCATCCGCAGCTTTTTTCAGATTCTCAATAGTAAGCGGTTCTCCGGAATTTACCACATAGGCAAGTTCCTCATCCGTTACATTGGTAATGACGTCCAATGCATCCTGTGCCTGATCCTTGAAATCATTTCCGGAAAGTACGACATCCTGCGGACGGATTCCATCGGAAATTGCCTCTGCCGATACCGTTATGATTTCTTCTTCGCCAAGTGGAAGCTGTAACTGCTGTAAAGTGGATAACTTTTCCAAATTCTCTGCAGTCAGTGGAATACCATTTTCAATGAGCCATCTGCCATCTGCCATATTCTGCTCATTGACATCCATGCCGCTTTCGGATATTACGGCTTCTATCTGCTGCTTTAACGCATCATAATCAAGGTCTGTCATCTGCTGGATTCCGGCATAGGTTGCACTTCCGGAAAATTCTGCTTTGTACAAATTGGCAGTGGTAACCGGCAGTTCATTATCCAGCATATATTTCATGCTTCCTTCATCCGGTGTATGAAGTTCTTCCATCATATTGGCAGTCTCTGTAATATCTTTTACATTATTCTCTGTCACCGGGATATTTACGGTATTCAGGGCTGATTCTATATGCTGTGCCATTGCAGTGCTTCCTGCCATCGCTTCAATCTGGGCATCACTGAGTCCGTCCCCGAAATAGCTGATGTCTTCTCCTGACTTTGCCAGACGCATCTTCATCTTATCGGTCTCGGTTACTACCGTTGGAATCTCCGTATCCGTCAGGGAAAATCCATCCTCTTCCATTGCTTTTACATCTTTTCCCGTAGTATGGTCTGATGCAAAAAGCATCTCATTTTTCATCTGGGTTGCGTCCAGATTGGATGCCTGCTCCTTAATCTTCTCTAAGGCATTTCCCTCTTTTTCCGGCTTTCCATAAGTCGGCTGCTCTAACAGACGGTCTGCCTTTCTGTCTTTTTCTATTCTTACGATGGATGCATCCTTCTTCGCAGCTGCCACATTGTCCTGTCTGGCGTTTCCTGTCACCACTACATTGGCATCCATTTTCTGATTCTGTTCTATCCGCATGAAATTCCTCCATTTTCACGGTCTGTCCATATGTCTTACTAATTTATTATGTCGGATGATTCCGCGGAAAACTTAAGGATTATCCGGAAATGCCCTTGGCAAAAATGAAAAGAACTCCGGTGATTACTTTATATTTCAAGTAACCTCCAGAGTTCCGGTATCTTTCTATATTTTTTATTCTGCCTCTGTGTCTTTTATCCAGCTTAGAATTCCACGATTACGGTCTCTTTCTGTACCGCATCCATTCCAGTATGAATCTTCATATCCGGATATTCATCGCCATTGGTAAATACAAGAATACAGGTTTTTTCGTATCCGTGTGCCTTAATTTTTTCCGGATCAAATTGCAAAAGCTTGTCTCCTGCTTTTACCTTTTGTCCCTGTTTTACAAAATACTTGAAACCTTCTCCCTGCATATTTACGGTATCGATTCCTTCATGAATCAGAATCTCTGCACCGTTGGAAAGCGTCATTCCAACCGCATGTTTCGAATCATCCATTAATAAAGATACTGTTGCGGCACACGGAGCGGTAACAATATTTCCTTCCGGCTCAATTGCCAGTCCATCACCTAACGCCTTTGAGGAAAATACCTCATCCTTTACTTCTTCAATCGGAATTACTTTTCCCGACAGATATGCTTTCAGAACCGGTGTCTGGTTCTCTTCTGCAGAATTTTCTTTATTTTTAAAAATGGAAAACATCTCTATTTCCCGCCTTTCTTTTCTTTTTTCACTTCTATGCTGCCAAGCCTGGTTGGTTTACATAACTATAGACAACATCCTTGTCTTTCTACTGCTCTTTGCTTTCTTTTATGAAATACGCCTTTTCCTTTGTCTCCTTTTCATTGCTTTCATAATCAAGCTGATACAAAAATGAAAACATGCAATCCAATATAAAATGGAATGCGCTATATACCGCAAACGTATCTATTTTCTCTTCATAAGAGCCCTGCTCCTGGATGTCCACCAGAATGACTTCCTGACACATTTTCGCCACGGAGCTGTCCGGAGTTGCCGTAATTCCTACGCAGTATCGTTTATTCTTTTTCAAAAGCTTTAAGCTTTCTACCACATCCCGGTTTTCGCCGGACTGGGAAATTGCAAGATTGATGGTGTGCTCCGTTGCTGTCAGCGCATAGCCCGGCAGGAAACAGGAACTCATCGTCAAGTTTACTATTTTACCAAAACGCAGCATTTTCTGTTGAAATTCCAGTGCTACGGTAGCAGATGTACCCACACTGAAAACATTAATCATATCAGCTCTGCTCATCCGCTGTACAATGCGGTGCAGCTGGTTATAATCAAATCCAGACACTGTTTTTCTTATAGTCTCCTTATTTAATTTTGCAAGTTTCCTTGCTATCTGTTCAAAAGAGTCATTCCCTGAAAAAGGATAGTTTGCATCTACTACGCCCTGATTTGCAAATGCTTCATATTCTGAATAAAACAGAATCTGAAATTTTTTATATCCATCCAGTCCCAGCTTTCTACAAAATCTTGTAATAGTAGACGGCGACGAAAAAGTCGCACGTGCCAAGGACTGAATGGACATATTCTTTACATCAAACCCATTTTTCATCAAATAAGCCGCAATACTTTTTTCAACATCTGTAAAGTCTGCCTGCTTCATCAGTTTTTCTATAATCATAGCATTTCCCTTTCTTCCGGCAGCCTTTGCCAAATAATTTTACATTTATTTTAGCAGAGAATCCACCGGAAAAAAAGGGAAGATATTGTAAATTACCAGGAATATGCTTTGCGGGTTCCCCGCATCAATTATATTCTAGTCATATTCTTTTACTTTACCGCTCTTAAGCAGGAATGCTGTAATTCCGAATCCCAAAACAATGGATACGATAATTCCTACGCAGTACATTGGGAAATTGACACATCCAAACCAGCCACTGAAAGCAAGCAGTCCTGAAAAGGAGAAGTTTGTTGCTGCAACACCGCCGATTCCAAGAACTAATCCTGCTGCTGCACCGGAAACAATCATTGTTCCAAGCAACCATTTGCTTCTTAAAATGATACCGTAAAGTCCAGGCTCTGTAATACCGCAAAGTGCATTGGTAAATGCTGCTGAACCTGCAGTTGTCTTGTCTCCTGCATTTTTTGCAAATACTGCCACTGCAAGGCAGATTCCAAGTGCTGCGTAGTTACCCATTCCACCTGCTGCCAGTGCCGGCTCAAAGCCCTGCTCTGCCATAATTCCAAGGAGAATCGGAGTAACTGCCCAGTGCATACCAAGAAGGATTACCAAGGAGAATAATCCACCAAATACAATGCCTACAAGAATCTTGCTTGCGCTTACTACACCGTATACAGCATTAATTCCGTTTGCAACAAGTCCGCCCAGTGGTCCAAATACAAGAATGCTAAGTGGAACAAATACAATCAAACATAAGAATGGAACAAGGATAAACTGCACTACCTGTGGCAAAATCTTTTTCAGCCATTTTTCAAAATAACTCATGCAGAATATTGCCAGTAAAATCGGGATAAAGGAACCGCTGAAATTATATGTGGTAAAGTTAATTCCCAATAAGGAAGCTTTCTCACCGGTTACCAGAAGGTCTGCTACGCCAGGATACATAATGGATGCACCCAGTGTTACGGCTACATATGGATTACATTTAAAATGCTTTCCTGCTGTAAATGCCAACAGAATCGGGAAGAAATAAATCAGCGAATAAAAAATAGAATAAAAGGTCTGGTAAGTAAGACCTGTGCTGTCTACTACGCCAAGGTTTGCCAGTAATCCAATTAATCCGGATGCGATACCACCGGTTGCCAGAATCGGAATATACGGTGCATATACATCGGACATCATTTTTGTAAATCTGTCTAAAAGTCCGACTTTCTTCTTCCCGTCATCCACAGCTTCTGCTGGATTTTCTGCTTTTAATTTGGATTTCAGTGCCGGAACTTCTGCAAGCTGTGCATAAACATCACCTACATTTGGTCCGATTAATACCTGATAATATCCGGAGCCGATTAAGGTTCCCAGTACACCTTTTACTTTCTTTAAGGAGGCCTGATCAAATTTTGCTCCATCCTTTAATGTAAAACGGAGTCTTGTTGCACAGTGAATACAACTTTCAATATTATCTGTGCCACCCACGCCGGCGATAACCGCCTGAATTAATTCTGAGTAGTCTTTCATTCGTATTACCCCTTTCTTTTGTGTAATTCACATTTTTCTTATATATTTAATCCTGCTGCAAACCCTTCAAAATTTGCATTCATAATGTTCGATGGACTGATACAGTCCCCAATTGCTATGGTATCTTTACAAATTCCGTAAAATGCTTCTACAAGCTTTTTCTGTGCCGAAAGTCCGGTAGAAAGAATCAGGTTGTCATAGGAAATACTCTTCTCTTCTCCCTTTTCATCCTTATAAACAACAACATCCTCTTCGATTCTGCTGCAACCGCATTTTAACAAGCTGTGAAGATTCTCATACTGCAAAAACTTCTGACGTAATGCTTCCCGGTATAAAGAGTTGGCATTTGCTGCCAGTGTATCGGTCAGTTCCAGAATGGAAACATTCTTTCCCTGCTCGGCAAGCTCTAATCCTATCTCGCATCCAATACTTCCTCCACCGAGGATTACTATCTCCTGTCCTAGCTGTTCCGGATGCATAATCGCTTTTGTTGCAAGCTGTACCTTGGGATTATCAATTCCCGGAATCGGAAGAATCCTCTCTACGGCACCAAGGGCAACTATCAATGAATCCGGCTGAAGCTCTTTTATAGACTCCGGTGTTGCTTCTGTGTTCAGACGAACCTCTATCTTTCTTTTTGCCATCTGAGTCCGATAGTAATTTAACAGCCGCTTAATTTCTTCCTTGTGTGCTTCCTTTTCAATGAAACGAAGCATGCCGCCCAGTTCACTTTCCTTTTCCAGTAATGTAACCTGATGTCCCCGGTCATATGCTGTCATGGCAGCTTTCATGCCTGCCGGTCCTCCGCCAACGATTACCACATGCTTTTTCTCTTTTGCTTCCGGCAAATCCAGTCCCGATGGAACAAATTCCTCATTATGATATCTTGGATTTACGGAGCAGCCTACATTCCAGTGGTCTGTGGAAATGTGATAACAGTTGGAGCATCTGAGACACGGAACAATGTCTTCCGGATGCCCCTCCAGTGCTTTCTTCGGCCAGTTCGGGTCTGCCAGAAGTGTTCTTCCAAATGCCACCATATCCACGTAACCCTTTGCAATAATTTCATCTGCCATTTCCGGCGTCATAACGGCGCTGACCACAGAAACCGGAATCTTAAGCTCCTGCTTTGCAATTTTTGCCCATTTGAGATTCGGCATTTCTTCTTCCAGATTGGTTGTGATGCAATGCACATTTGCTTCAAACACTTTATCAATTCCAGATGAAATCTGAACGGTATCCACATACTGCTCTGCCTGCTTCAGGAAGTACATCACATCCTCAAAGCTTATGGAATCTTCAATCCATTCATAAGCACTGACACGCATATCAATCGGATAATCTTTTCCAACTGCTTTCCGGACGGTTTCTAATATCCGAAGTGGAAAACGGCTGCGGTTTTCGATGCTTCCGCCGTAGGAATCTGTCCGGTGATTGTAATGTGGGGAAAGAAACTGTGCTGGAAGCCAGCCATGTCCGAAGTGAAGAAAAATGGAATCGAAACCAATTTTTCTTGCACTTGCTGCGGTCTCGGCATACCACTGCAACGTTTCTTCCATCAACGCTTCATCCATTTCCTTTACTTCCACTCCATCCGGGCGGATAAATCCAGACGGTCCTTTCGCATAATCCACCGTTCTTGCATCCTGTCCGGCATGAAAGATTTCGATAGAAGCTTTCGCTCCGCCTTTGTGAATCTTCAGCACTTTCTTTCTGGTGTCTTCTCTTTCATACTTGGCAAATGGATACGGTTCTTCCGGACTTGCAAAACTGGAACGTCCCGGTTCTACTATTGCATGTCCCGCAATTACAAGTGCTGCACCGCCCAATGCTTTTTCTTCAAAATCATCACCTGTCGGTGTTGCCACAATTCTATTTTTTAATATCATTCCATTAATAGAAATTGGCTGAAATAAATGATTATACACGTTCTTCTCCTTTCTGCTGTATTTTATTTACCTTCATCTTAAGGCACTTAAACCGCAGAAACAAGCCACTGAAAACAACTGGAAAATATTTTTCACAATCTGTATTTTTTCATCATTTATTTATGAAATTTATTATCTTTTTATAATTTTGGGCTTCACTTTTTGCTTTACAGGAAAGTAATTTCCTGTAAAGCAAAAAGCACGTTAACCAATCTGGTTAACGTGCTGCTTTGTCTTGTGATTTTCTGTCCTCTACATTACCCGGAACACTGCGACACCAAATGGCGGCAATGGATAGGAAATGGAATACGCTTTGCCATCGCATTCCGACTTCACTGCCTTGTAGCTTGCCGGTCTGCTCTTATCTGCTTCTGTACCGCCGAAACGGACTTCATTGCTGTTTAACAGCAGATGGTAAGTACCTTTCTTTGGTACACCTACACGGTAATCATCTCTGGCTACCGGTGTCATGTTGCAGACAAAGAGAAGAGAGTTCTTGCCATTCTTGCTCTTGCGGACGAAGCTGTAGATGCTTCGGTCTGCATCATTTGCATTAATCCATTCAAATCCGTTCCAGTCACTGTCCTGCTCATACATTGCCGGATATTTCCGGTAAATATGAAGCAGTTCACGGAAGTATTCATTTAACTGTCTGTGACGTGGTTCTTCCATAAGATACCAGTCTAATTCACGCTCTTCGCTCCACTCACGAAGCTGTCCGAAATCCTGTCCCATAAAGAGGAGCTTCTTGCCCGGATGTCCCATCATAAAGGAGTATGCACTCTTTAAATTGCGGAACTTGTCTTCCTCATCACCCGGCATCTTCTCCCACATGGATTTCTTCAGATGCACCACTTCATCATGAGACAGCACCAGAATGTATTTTTCAGAGTTGTTATAACTCATGGCGAAAGTCATCTTGTGATGATTATTTTTACGGAAATATGGGTCTAAGGACATATAATCTAAGAAATCATGCATCCATCCCATATTCCATTTGTATGTGAAATTCAATCCACCCTTGTCTGCCGGTCCGGTTACCATCGGCCATGCAGTAGATTCCTCTGCAATCATGACAGTACCATGATTTCTTCCGGTGATTAAGGTATTGATATGGCGGAAGAATTCGATGGCTTCTAAGTTCTTGTTCTCGCCATATTTATTGGCAATCCACTGTCCGTCCTTCTTGCCATAGTCAAGATATAACATGGATGCCACCGCATCTACACGGAGTCCATCAATGTGATAATGTTCAATCCACATTAAGGCACTTCCAATTAAGAAGTTCTTTACTTCTGATTTTCCATAATTGAAAATCTTGGTTCCCCACTCCGGATGCTCGCCCATCCGCGGGTCGGCATATTCATATAACGGGCAGCCATCAAAGTCAGCCAGTCCGTGGGCATCCTTCGGGAAATGTGCCGGTACCCAGTCTAAGATAACGCCGATGCCATGCTTATGCAGGTAGTTTACCAGATAAGCAAAATCCTCCGGCGTTCCATACCGTGAAGTCGGTGCATAGTAGCCGGTTACCTGATAACCCCAGGAACCATCGTATGGGTATTCGGAAATTCCCATTAATTCTACATGGGAATATCCCATGCCTTTAACATACTTCGTCAGTGCCTCTGCCATTTCACGATAGGAATAATATCCATCATCCTCTCTTCCCGGATGGCGCATCCAGGAACCCAGATGTACCTCGTAAATCGCCATTGGCTCTGCATACACATCTTCTGTCTGTTTCCGTTTGTCCATCCACTTATCGTCAGTCCATTTGAAATGCTCAATGTCTGCAATACGGGATGCTGTTCCAGGACGTACCTCTGCATAGTTGGCATATGGATCTGCTTTATACAATTTCCGGCCATCTGGTGTGATAATCAGATATTTGTATAAGTCTCCCAGCTCTGCCTTTGGAATAAATGCTTCAAAAATTCCTATTCCCGCCGGTTCTAACCGCCGCATCGGATTTGCTGTCTCATTCCAGTCATTAAAAGTTCCAATGACATAGACTTCTGCAGCATGTGGTGCCCAGACATCGAAAAGAATCCCCTTTTTCTTCCTTATCTCTGCCGGATGAGCTCCCAGTTTCTTGTAAATATCATAGTGTGTTGCCTGGCCAAATAAATACATGTCCAGTTCTGTGAAGTTCCCCATTTATACTACACCTCGTTTCTTTCTTTCCTATTCTTCGAAATCCTTTTCATGGAGAATGACATAATCATCATCCTTGTATTTCTTTGAAAAAAATACTTTCTTAATGCTGAATTTCTCGGAATTGGCAATTGCTTCGTCCACGATTTCTTTCACCTCGGTCAGCGTGGTCGCTCTGTCTAAGCGTTGAATGTTACTAATTCTGTTGTATAGAGCAAGAACCGCCATCTCATCTATTTCATAGGTCAGTTCGTGGGCATACGATTTTGCAAAGGATACCAGCTCGTCACTGGTAAATATCGGAAGCGTAATCTTCTCGGTAAATCGTCTGGCAAAGGACTCATCTCTTCCCATTGCTTTGGTGATTCCCTCTCTTGTATCTTCTGCGATTACAAGAATTCCGGTATCATCTGCTTCTAATGCCAGTGATAATTTCACGGCTGTTTCCCGGCTGATTCCTCCGATTTTTTCTATAATAAGACATCCACCGGCAACTTTCTTTAAAAGCTCCGGGATATTTTTCTGATTTAATGAAACGGCATCTATCTTTCCGACACGCTTGCCCGGCTTTCCGATTTCATTCTGGATTGCCTTCACCAGTGCGGTGGCAAGTACGGTCTTACCGCTTCCTCTTGCTCCCTGAATCAGGATGTTGCCACCTTTGATTCCCTTTTCTAAATGTTCAATGGATCCTTCCATTGCCTGACAAATCTGCGGCTCCATTCCGGATACCGGAACAAAATAAGTAAAGATAGCTTTCTGTTCCTTGGAAAGATGGGTAATCGGTTTTCTCTCTCCGATGTTATCCTCATCTAAATCCGGCTCTGCAATCTCCGGAAGTTTCTCCTCCGGCATTGCATCCTCTGTCTCAGCTTCCGGTTCTAACTGTATCTTCGGTAAGACTTCTTCTGATTCTGTTGCTGCCACTTCTTCTGCTATATCGTCCGGCAGTGCAATCTCTGGGAGTTCTTCTTCCGGCGAAAGTTCTGTCATTTCTTCTGTGCCAGCCGGCTCTTCTTCATCGGCAACTGCAATACCTTCTCCTTCCGGAATTTCCATCGCATCTGCTGCACCTGCAGCCGGCTCTCCGTTCTGTCCCGATACACCGGCCGCTAAGAATTCATCGATTTTCGCATTTGCCTGGCTGATAGAATCAATCTGCTGCTGCAAAATATCATTCATATTGGCAACAAGTTGTCCGGCTTCTTCCTCCGGCAGCTTGCCTAAGTATTCTTTTTCTAATAATTCTTTGGAGGTAAGTCCTGCATCCAGCTGTGGAATTACATCTGCAAGACGCTCCATGATATCTCCGGCTTCTGCTAATGCCTTTGCCTTGGCAGATTCTAACTTCTGCTGCTCCGCTTCCTGTAATGCTTTCTCTGCGGCACGCTTGGTCTTCTCCCACTCCTCTAAAATATCCTGTATGCTCATCTGTCCGGTAATCTGTGCTTCTAATGCACTCTTCTCCGGAACTACCATACGCATCTGACCATCATAATCTTCGCCTAACATCTCCTGGAAATTAATTTTCAGGGAGCCATCGATTTCTTCATCGGTTGGGATATCCGCAAAACGCTCTTTCTGTGCTTCTTCATCCTGTGGGAGCTGTAAATAAGGAATCTCTTCTACAATTTTCTTGATGCCCTGCATGGTATCTGCCACTTCTTCTTTCTCTGTGGCATTCATAATCTGCTGCATGCTGCGGGCTAATTCTTCCTGCAGGTTTACCGTATTAAATTTCTCTGCATTGGTGGTTACCGGTTTAATCTGTACCGGCTCCTTGATAATCTCACCGGATTCCAGATAATCCTCCGGCCGCACTTCCACGATTCCGTCCTTCCGCTGTTTAAACTGGCGGTACTTGTCCTCCTGTGCCCGATTTAATGGCTGATAAAGCATCTTTAATTCCAGTGCTTTCTCTACATATGGACCATCGCCAAACCAGAGAATCAGTTCATCACAGGCATTGATACATTCTTCGCTGCGTCCTGCCTGATGATATAAATATGCCAGTTCAAATGCCCATTTCTCGGTATATTCCTGTTCCTTTAATTCTTCGAGAATCTGAATTAAGACATCCAGACCTGCACCCTTTGCTTTATTCATCTCATAGCGGAGAATATATTTCAAATTATCATGGGGTGCAATCTCTACAAACTCATCATAATATTCCTGTGCTTCATCAAATTCCTTCGTTTTGATGGCAATCTCTGCCAGCTTATAGATAATCATTCGTCCGATCGGAGAACGGTCATATGCCATCAGGAGAATCTCTTTTGCTTCATCATAACGACCAATCTGTGCATAAATATCTCCGGCTTTCATCAGTGCGTTGACATTACGGACCTTTCGCCAGTTGATACTGTCAGCAATTTCAGCAGCTTCTGTATACTGCTTCTTCGCCATCAGATTTTTTATTTCATCTAGTTTTAATTTGTATTCATATTTATCCAAAATATGTCACCTCAATATCTATTTCAAGTAAACTTAAATTCATCTTTTTTCGTCAGGGTATACTGACCCCAATTATTGTTTTAAGTGTACCATAAGGGGTGCCTTCTGTCAAAAATAATCGAACCGGCACGACGGACTTTTTCATGTTTAACAAAGAATGTGCCTTGGCACATTCTCGCACCTGCGGCGGTCGCTTGCGACATCTACCTTATACGCCGCAGTGCGCATCCTCGCGGAGCGTTTTTTACTTTACAGGAAAACAATTTCCTGTAAAGTAAAAAATCCGAAGAATCATAACATTTTATCTGCTATCATTCTCCGGATTACTTATT
The DNA here is from genome assembly GCF_003435965.1 of Roseburia sp. AF42-8. Lineage (NCBI taxonomy): Bacteria > Bacillati > Bacillota > Clostridia > Lachnospirales > Lachnospiraceae > Roseburia > Roseburia sp. AF42-8. The sequence continues at coordinate 6,913 of NZ_QTVB01000026.1, read as the reverse complement.
TCTTTACCAGAATTTACTTTTTCTCTTTTTTCTTTAAGGATGGAATATGAAGTTCCTTTTTCTCAGAGGCTTCCTCTACCGGCTCCTTCAAAAGTACGATTTCATTGGTCTTTTCATCGACTTTTTCCAGGCGGATATATTCGTCCGTATCCTCCGGCAGCTTTCGCTTCCGCAGACAGTAATCCACGGTCTTATCAATAATATAATAGATGACTGCGAAGGTCGGAACACCAAGAATCATTCCACCGATTCCAAAGAGTCCGCCGCCTACCATGATGGCAAATACCACCCAGAAGGAATTCAGTCCGGTGGAATCTCCTAAAATCTTCGGTCCGATAATATTTCCATCTACCTGCTGCAAAATAAATATAAATATCAGGAAATAGATTCCCTTAATCGGATCTGCCAGTGCGATGATAATAACGCTCGGTATTGCTCCGATAAAAGGGCCAAAAAACGGAATAATGTTGGTCAATCCCACGAATACGGAAACCAGCAGGGTATATGGCATCTTCATAATCAGAAGACAGATATAACATAATACACCGATAATGGCGGAATCCAATAATTTACCGGAAATAAATCCACCGAATATTTCATTACTCTTCCGGAATGTGTCAATAATTACATTGCCCCGCACCGGTTTGAAAATGGCATATACAATCTTTTTGGACTGACCGATAAATTTCTCCTTCGTCATCAGCACATAAACGGATACGATAAGTCCGATGACTGCATTCATCAGCACCTTAACCATATTGATTACACCACTGGTAATAGATGTAATGTAGGTCTGGATGTTTGGCAGGAAAGACTCCTTTACCCAGTTTTCAAGGTACGTTACCATATCCATCATGTTCGTTTCTAAGGACTGTATGATTTCATTATCTGAATTTGTCAGTCCATTGAACCAGTCAATAAATGAATCCACCTGCTTTGGCAGGGAATTTACCATTCCGGAAATACTGCTGATTAACTGCGGAATCATCATGGCAAATAACAGGATTACAATTAATACAAAGACAACTACGGCTCCACCGGTTGCGATACTCCTTGCAATCTTCCTGCACTTCTTCTCTTTCTGCACTCTTGGTTCTAAGAAATGCAGCAAATGCTTTTCAAAGGATTTCATAATCGGATTGATAAGGTATGCAATCACAAGTCCGAAGGTAATCGGCTGCAATACCTTCATTATAGTGTCCCAGCCCTTTGAGACACCATTGTACCGGTATATCATAAAGAAAAACATTGTGCAGCAGCAGAACAGTACAAATATCAGCACTGCAAGACTGATGTACCAGCGCATCCCATGTTCTGTTTTCCCGCTCCTTTTCTTATCTTCTTCCATTCCGTTCTCCTTCTTTTTCCGGATATTATTTCCGGTTATAGTTAATGAGGCATCCTTTACGGATAATCTCTCTCTCTTCGTCTGTAAGGTCACCCAAGGTTAATGAGAACTCAGCTAACTGTCCGTCTTTTACAGCATATGCTTTTACTTCCGGAGCTTTTTCTTCTACTGCTTTGCGGATTTCCGGTACAAAGAGATAGTCTCCGTTGGCAAATGGCAGTTCTCCTTCTTTGATAATAAATGGAAGCATACCCCAGTTAATCAGGTTGGAACGATAACGCTTGGTTGCATATTCGTTGGCAATGTTTGCCCAGCCGCCTAATACTTTCTGGCAGGATGCTGCCTGCTCACGGGCAGAACCGTCGCCTGGTTTTACTGCAAAAATGGTACTTCCGATTCCGGTATTCTCTTCATTGATATCCGGGAACTGTGTACGGATTGCATCTACAGCTGCCTTTAATTCCGGCAGCACTGCGTATGGTTCTTCGCCTGCTTCTCTTGCTGCTTCTGCCTTCTGTACTTCTTTGGCACGTCCAACGTATGCAGGGTCTTTTCTGGAAAGTGTGAACTCTGCCAGTCCCAGCGGATTAGAACGATAAGAAGATGTCTCTCCGGAAGGAATCAGCTCATCGGTTGTAGTTACCGGATCATGAATCTCGGATACTACTTTTAAGATGAGGTTATCGGTTAATGCTACCATCTTCGGCCAGTCTTTAATGTTTGGTCCCATCTGGATTTCTACGGATGGATCTGCTACACCATGGCTGTCAAAGACACGGTTCTCATATATGGTCTTATCAAAGAAATATTTTGGCTTGCTGAAGTTTACATCCACATCAGTTGCTGCGGTTAAATATCCCTTGTTTGCTGCGGTTGCTGCAATAGAACGGGCATCCATCAATGCTACGGATGCAATCTGGCCGTTCTGTACCTTGGAGCCTTCACGGTTCGGGAAGTTTCTGGTAGAATGCCGGATGGAGAATGCATTGTTAGCAGGTGTATCTCCTGCTCCGAAACATGGTCCGCAGAATGCAGTCTTAACGATTGCTCCTGTCTCCATTAATTTTGCTACAGCTCCGTTTTTCACCAGTTCCATGTAAATCGGGGTACTTGCCGGATATACGCTTAAGGTAAATTCATCCGGTCCGATGCTGCTTCCCGCTAAGATGTCTGCTGCATCACAGATATTTTCAAATCCACCACCGGCACAGCCTGCGATGATTCCCTGATCTACATATAGTTTTCCATTGCGGACTTTATCCTTAAGATTTAAATCTACTGCTCCATTGAAGCTTACCTGTGCTTTCTTCTCGCAGTCATCCAAGATGTCCATAAGGTTTGCATTCAGTTCTTCAATGGTATAGGTATTGCTTGGGTGGAATGGCATTGCAATCATTGGACGAATGGTGCTTAAGTCAATTTCAATCATGCCATCATAGTAAGCAACCTGTCCCGGATTTAATTCTTTGTATTCTTCTACTCTTCCGTGAATGTCATAGAATTCTTTCACTTTCTCATCGGTTGCCCAGATAGAGGAAAGACAGGTAGTCTCTGTGGTCATTACGTCTACGCCGATACGGTAATCTACGCTTAAGTTTGCAACACCAGGTCCTACGAATTCCATTACTTTATTCTTTACATAGCCATTGGCAAATACTTCACCGATGATTGCCAGTGCGATATCCTGCGGTCCAACGCCTTTTACCGGTTCTCCGGTTAAATATACGGCTACAACGCCCGGCATATTGATATCATAAGTCTGCTCTAAAAGCTGTTTTACAAGCTCCGGTCCACCTTCACCCATTGCCATGGTTCCCAGTGCTCCGTAACGGGTATGGGAATCAGAACCAAGAATCATTTTTCCGCCGCCTGCAAGCATTTCACGGGCAAACTGGTGAATAACTGCCTGATGAGGTGGTACATAGATTCCGCCGTATTTCTTTGCACAGGTCAGTCCAAACATGTGGTCATCTTCGTTGATGGTTCCACCGACTGCACAAAGGCTGTTATGACAGTTGGTCAGTACATAAGGAATTGGAAACTTTTCCAGTCCGGATGCTCTGGCTGTCTGGATAATTCCAACATATGTAATGTCATGGGAAGTCAGCTTATCAAATTTGATTTTCAGCTTCTCCATGCTGCCAGATGTGTTGTGGTCCTTTAAAATACCGTATGCAATGGTATTTTTTGCTGCTTCTTCTTTGCTTACCGCAGTGCCTGTCATGGATTCAATAGCTGCGGATGCTTCGCTATTGTCTTCTACTACGGTACATCCGTTTACGAGATATGCCCCTGTCTCATGTAACTTCATGAATGTTTCCTCCTGTTTTCTGAACTGATTACTATTTTATACCTCTTCCTATATAGGAAGAAATCGGCGGGGAAAAAGCCACCGCCGATACTCTTTTTCTAATTCGTTATTATAAAGAAACGTCTGTTAAAAATCAACCCTTTTCAAGGATTCCCCACGGTTTGCAAGGATCCTTATTATGCCAGTGGAAAGGTAATGGTAACAGAGAATAAATCACCGTCCAGAGTTACTTCAAAGGTTCCGCCCATAATCGTGGTAAGATTCTGGGCAATGGAAAGTCCCAGTCCGCTTCCTTCCGTGGTTCTGGATTCGTCTCCTCTTGCGAAACGCTCCGTCAGCTCTGCCGCACTTCCATGCAGTGGCTGCTCGGAAATATTTTTAATAGAGAAGATTACCTTCTGCTCCGATGTCTCCATGGTCACATAGACTCTGGTATGTGCCATGGCATATTTTGCCACATTGTTATAAAGGTTCTCTACCACACGCCAGATTCGTCTGCCGTCTGCCATAATGACAACGGATTCCTTCGGCAGCTTTGTAATCGTGGTCAAATCCTTGGCTTCGAATTTCTCATTAAATTCACCTGCAGTCTGGTAAATCAGTTCCACAAAATTAATTCTTGTCATCTGAAGTGTAATATTTCCGGAGCTGATTCGCGATGCCTCTACCAGATCTTCTGTAAGCTGCCTTAACCGCTGGGATTTTTCTTCCAGTACATTCAGATAATTCTGCATCCGCTCACTTTCCGGCTTCTCCATTTTCATAAGGTTTACATAATTCAAAATAGAAGTCAGCGGTGTCTTGATATCATGGGATACATTGGTGATTAAGTCTGCCTTCATACGCTCGTTTTTGGTATTCTCTTCCACCACAAGATGCAGGCTGTCTCCAATGCTGTTTACTGCCTCTGCCAGCTTTCTGCTGTCGCTGTGCAGATGTTCCAGCGGAGTCTTATAAGACAAATCTCCTTCGGTAATCTGCCGGATGCCTTTCATGATTTCCTGTTTCTGTACCACATCCCTTAAATACATTATCCCGATAATGATAATCTGCAGTGCCAGAAGAATTCCACCTAACAAATGTCTTCTTGTAAAGAACTGATACGCCAAAAACAAAAATAACAACGCATTAAATACAAAGGTAACAATAACACGCACCGATGCTTTCCATGTTCCAAGTACTCGCAAAGTGCTGACATATACCCAGTTGGTAAAGCTGTATTCCCAGAACACGCCGGCTTTCATCCGCCGGATAACACTGGTATAGAAAATCTGGAACACGCCGTCATAGATAAAGGAAATCACTCCTACTACCACAAGCATTCCCGGAATATCCCACTCATAGGATGCCGCAGAAAAGCTTAAAACCAATATCAGCACAGAAAATACAATAAATATCAAAAAGAAAAATTCCGTCTTAATATGGTCAATCCAGTTTAAATGAATCTTATCATCCTTATTATTGCGTCCTGCTGCAAGGGTAAGATAAACCAGTGTTACAATCCAGCCTAAAAGGCTTACCACAATGGTAACAATAGAAATCATACCCCACGGATGCAGGGTCATAAATTCTGATTTTGCTTTTGTAAAGCCATCTTCATTTGGAAATGTGGTATCTACCGCTACCAGAAAGACTGCATTATTTCCAATGCCGGACATGGTTCCGTCGATGTATTTGTAATAATAATCTTCCATTCCTTTTACATTGCTGCGGAATTTCAAATCCTTATCATTACAGTAGAGATAGCTCCCTTTTCTTTTCCGTAATCCAAAAGGTTATGTGCTTTGTCTCCGAATACATAAGAGGTAATATCTTCTTCCGTATCCTCTAACATATTTGTGTAGATAACCTGCTCATTTTCAATAAAGACATAAGATAAATTCGTCTCAGAATCATCAAATTCATTCAGTGCTTTCCGGTAGGCAGTTTCTTCCTGGCCGATACGATCCAAGGTCTTTGCCAGTGCCTGATACAGCTCCTGGCCTTCCTCTTCCGTAAGCCTGCCCTCCTGTATGCCCTGGGCAATGGAAATACCGCTCTGTGGCAGATATTTTTCCTCGATTTTATCGGAATACTGTACATAGCCTTCCTTCGACCATGCCACCAGATCACTTAAGGTATAATTTTCAAACTGTGCCTTGTCATTTTCCCCGTCATATTCTTCTGCGTTGGAGATACTGCTGTCATCATACATCCAGTATGCCGAGGCACCATTCCGCACCAGTGTCATGGTATAGCTTTCTTCTGCGTCGTTACGGATAATGCCGCTTCTTGCGTATTTGATAACATTGACCGGTTTCTCCGAATCGTATTCCCCGTTGGTCTCAAAATTTTTCCGGGTCATTAAGAAATTAGTCAGTTCCGTTACCTTCTGCTCATAGACATAGCTGTAGTAACTGGAATCCACATAGCTCTGATTCGTCAGATTATCCATGTCTATCATGTGCTTTCCGTTTAATGCCGCTACCATAAAGACGGACATCAGCAGCAGGACAGAAAACAGTAACTGCAGGAGAATAATGGTATTTTTCCACGCATTTCCATAATGTCTGTTCTTCATATTTGTTTTCCTTCGTTAATTCTTCTCAACTTTATATCCAACGCCCCAGACTACTTTTAAGTATCTTGGCTCCTTCGGATTAATTTCAATCTTTTCACGGATATGACGGATATGAACAGCAACGGTGTTATCTGCACCAATTGCATCTTCATTCCAGATATTTTCATAAATTTGTTCAATAGAAAATACTTTACCCTGATTCTTTACCAGAAGCAGAAGAATATTATATTCAATCGGAGTAAGCTTCACTAATTCACCATCCACGGTGACTTCTTTCAAATCATCATTAATCATAAGACCGCCAACCTGATATACCGTCTCATTGCTTTCGCTGACATTGCCAAGCTGGGTATAACGACGAAGCTGGGATTTTACTCTTGCTACCAGCTCCAGCGGGTTAAATGGCTTGGTCACATAATCATCTGCACCAATGTTAAGTCCCAAGATTTTATCGGAATCCTCGGATTTTGCTGATAAAATAATAATTGGAATGCTGCTTTCTTCCCGAATCTTTAAAGTTGCCCGGATACCATCCAGTTTCGGCATCATGACATCAATAATCAGAAGATGCACCTCATTTTTCTTCCTAAAATGAAATTTTAAATTCCACTGCCCTACAGGGCGGTAGAATTTAGTCCTGCACAGTAGATATTTACTCTTTCATACATCAGTGTTATTGTAAAAGTTCCTTCTG
>NZ_QTVB01000025.1:0-41297 GCF_003435965.1 Roseburia sp. AF42-8 | reverse complement strand
TATACATGACCAAAATCCTATATTCATAATACATACCTCCTCTTAAAATACCAATTTCTCAGTTTCAAAAACTGGAATTTATCGTCCCTCCTCTTAAAATACCAATTTCTCAGTTTCAAAAACTGGAATTTATCGTCTTGTTCCATTCTTATCAAAATTCTTTTTTAATGCTATTTCTGTTGGGAGAATAGATCCAATTAAAGGAATAAGTTGAACACCACAGATAATTCCTCCTATACTCCCAACACAATCTTCATTTTTTCCAATTACTAAAAGCATGAATATTACTGTTATCGGCAACATAACCATTCCACAGACATACCAAACTTTACCACAATATTTATGAGCAAATTCCCATGTGTCTTTGTTCTTCATAGACATCGAGCTCCGATATCCAAATACTGAATTTATTTTCTTTGGAGCCTTTTTCATAAAATATCTTCCAAAACCAATCATCGTAAATGGAAGAAGCAAATCCATAATCAACATAAAAATCCAAAACCCCATTGTAAACCTCCTTTACTACAACTTTCGATTTTACTTTGTAACTATGACTTTTCCTTCTGAATCCAGAAGAGGTGTAATAGCCGCTCCATATCCAGATTTCCAACAAAGATAGTTAACCCCAGTCTCCTTATCTACAAGGATTTGGCGAACTCCTTCATCCTTAAGCTGACTTCCGTCTCTAAATGTAACTTCAAATCTTTCTTCTTTCTTTGCCATGTTTATTTCTCCTTTTTTCAAGCGTTAAATTCTAATTTAATAGCGCAAAAGGAAATATATGACATACACCCAACTAAGTAATCCATGAAAAATCGCCCAGCCGACAGACTTCCACGTTGTATAACTAATAACCATAGCTAATGCACTTCCAAAAGTTATTCCTGATTTTACCGTTTTCTTGACAGTCATTGATTTATTATCTTCCATGTTTGTTTCCTCCACAAATTCCGATTTCTATTTTCGTTTCCATAGCATAGTGTACTCTTTTTCACCAGTAGCTTCATCCAAGCCTTCACATTGAATAATGAACCCTTCTCTTTGGTAAAAAGAAATTGCTCTGGCATTCTTCTGGTATACATTTAACCGTAAGCTAACTTTTTTATCCTTAACATAATCTAATAAAAGCTTACCTATGCCACATGACTGCATTTCATCGGAGACAAAAATACCTTCTATATATTTATCATTTAGTCCTACAAATCCTTGTGTCATTTTATCTGCTTCAAACACATAAACTTCGTATTGTGACATCATTTCTTTTACTAATTCATAATTACTTTTCCAGTATTGATTGGAAATAAAATAATGTGCTTTCAGATTTGTCTTTAACCATATGTCAGCAACTCTATCGATATCTCCGTTCAGCAACTTTCTAATCATAACAAATTTCTCCACAACTACATTCTTTATGCTTTTCTCTTTTTTCATTCTATCACAAGCTCACCATTAATCATCATTTTTTTGATATTTTTTCTTTTCCCCCACTGTAAAACAGCCTCTGAGCGTTTCGTTATATAGAAGGGTACACATACAGAGCAAGATCCACCCGTGTTTAACAGTATTGCCGCTTGGCATCCTGTTCTCCTATGGGTTTTATCTTGATGGGGATCTCCCCATACCCTCTTCATAACAGACGTTTCACTTGTCTGTTGGTTCCACCTAAAGGTGTTCACAGCACTATTTCTAATATCGGAAGGGACAGCCGATATTGAAATACGTGGACTCCCAGTGGGAGGAATAGTAGCAACGGAAGGAGGAGTATGAGAACAAAAAACAAAGATAAAGAACTAAATCACAGACATTTTGTTGCAGTACGACTGACAGATGTCGAACTCAATTTGCTGGATCAAGGAGCTACTTGTTTTTCAATCTCACGATCTGAATATCTGAGAAAACTTCTGCTTGAGAAGCAAATCAATCATCAGATTGAAGTTGTTGCAGACATGAACGATCTCAGAAAACTGGTCAGTGAATATGGAAAGATTGGATCGAATCTCAATCAGATCGCCAAGCATTTTAACAGTGGTGGCAGTCAGTCACGTGCTATAGAAAACGAAATCCATCAGTGTATCACGGACTTATTCCTATTGAGAAAAGAGGTACTGAAACTGGCAGGTGGTATGAATGGCAATCGTAAAACACATTAAAAGCAGAAATGCAAATTACTCGGCTGCTATCAATTATCTTCTGTTTGAACATGATGAAAAAACCGGGAAAAAGATTGTAAATGAATCCGGACGAAGCATCCTGCGAAAAGAGTTTTATATGGATGGACTGAACTGTGATCCGATGTCTTTTGACAAAGAATGCGAACTGACAAATGCTCATTTTCATAAGAATAAGAAACGTGAAGACATCAAAAGTCATCACTACATTATCAGCTACGATCCAGCCGATGTTACAGAAAACGGTCTTACCGGAAAGAGAGCACAGGCAATCAGTTTGGAACTTGCAAAGCAGATGTTTCCCGGATATCAGGCACTGGTAGTTACTCACACCGATGGCCACAATGAATCCGGAAATATCCATACTCACATCGTTATCAACAGTGTGCGAAAGACTGCAGTGGAAAGGCAGCCATATATGGATAAACCACATGAGGAAGCCGCCGGTTACAAGCATCGTTCCACTGATAAATTCATGAGCACTTTTAAGAAAACTGTCATGGATCGGTGCCAACAGGAAGGACTTCACCAGATAGATCTTCTTGCTCCGGCTGAAAGAAAAATCACGCAGAAAGAGTATCAGGCACAGAAACACGGCCAACAAAAACTTAATGAGATCAATCAGAAAATCATCGAAGATGGTCTCAAACCAACATCCACCGTGTTCCTTACACAGAAAGAATATTTACGAAAAGCGATTGATGAATGTGCTGCCACATCCAATAGTTTTGATGAATTCCAATCTAAACTTCTGGAACAATTTCAGATCTCTGTGATTGATCATCGGGGCAGATACAGCTATCTTCATCCTGATCGACAGAAGCGGATTACTGAACGTGCACTGGGAACACGATATGGAAAAGAACACCTGGAACAGACCTTCTTACGCAAGGATCCATTGACCATTCTCTACGTCAGATCTCACCTTCGCCTGGTTGTAAATCTCCAGACAAATGTGAAAGCAATGCAGAGCCCGGCTTATGCTCATCGGGTAAAACTTTCTAACCTGCAGCAAATGGCAAATACCATTATCTATGTGCAGGAGCATGGATTTGATACGCAGTCAGATTTGAAAAATACACTGCTTGCAGCAAAGCAGGAACTAAAAGAAATGCAGACACAGGTTGCTCAGCATCGGTCCGATCTAAGGATCCTCAACGATCAGATCCGTTATACCGGTCAGTACTATGCGAATAAGGAAGTTTATTCCCAGTTTTCAAAAGCTAAGTACAAAGGGAAGTACCGGAAAGAACATGCCAAGGAAATTCAGAAATATGAAGAAGCCAGAGATTGGTTGAAATCCTTTTATCAGGATGGAAAGATGACAAGCCTAAAAACCTTGACTTTACAAAAAGAAAAACTGCAACAGCAGATAGCTTCCGAAGAAGAAGCAATAAGCAGCTTGAAAGAAAAATTAAAAGATCTGGATACTGCCGATCAGAATGTTGATTTCATTCTTCAGATGCAGATTCCGGAACCAGTAAGATCAAAAACCAAGGATCTCGAAAGATAACCATCACAAAACAAAGGAGGAACTATCACATGACACAAGAAGAATTTAATATTGTATTTGAACTTCAGATGAGAAAGTGTGCCGATATTCTGGCACATAAAAAGAAAGAATATACCGGTGACAATATTGACCGCCTCAGTGCATTCAAGATTGCTGCCGCTTTACAAAACTGCGATCCAAAAGCAGCACTGGCCGGTATGATGTCGAAACATGTCGTATCCCTTTACGATATGTGTTATTCCACTCTGTTACATTTTGACATGGAACAGTGGGATGAAAAAATCACAGACTGCATCAATTATCTGATCCTTTTAAAAGCTCTGGTAAAGGAGGAACAGGCCTATGGATCACATTGAAACAGCTATCTTAAACTGCTATGGAATCCGGGAAGCAGAACAGAATATGGTCTTTGCTGCCAGACTCACACAACACGGTCATACGATCCAGAACATGGCAGATCTGATGGATCTTTACCGTCAATCCTACAGTCAGAAGACTGTAGAAAACATTGCAGGGCTTCCGCATCCAACCGTGCAGAAATTCATGGTCATTACCGTAGCTGTTGTTGGTGCAAGCAGACGCTTCCTGGCACAAATCACAAGACATCAGAACGAAGTAAAGTACATGAGTGCATCTCTGCAGTACAGCAATTATTCCGGTCATGCTGCATTTGCTATTCCATATGGAATCATGAAAGCAGATAAAGAAATCCAGGATATTTACAAGAAAAGCTGTCAGTCAGATCTGGATCATTATGCAGAGCTTTGTGCCTTAGGCATTGATCATGATTCAGCCGGATATGCCACACCTCAGGGACTTCGAAACGTACTGATCATCAGCGCGACACCTTACCAGTGGAAGCATATGATTGGCCAAAGAACCTGCCGAAGAAATACGGATGAAACAAGGATTGTGATGCTACAGATCTGGCAAAGATTGTACAAATTAAGCCCAATCCTTTTTGCACCGGATCTGACCGGTTCATTCTGTCAGAGAGGAAGCTGTATGGAAAAACAGATGTCCTGCCAGAATCCTATTTCAAAACTTTGGACTCCTGCTGATATCTTAAAAGAAGATTATCCATTGCTCATCAGGAAGGAGGTGAGCAGCCATAAAGATTAAACTGATTGACTTTGGTCTGAAAGCAAATCATCATCCATTCCGGCCACATGAAAATGATGCCGGTGCTGATGTATTCATGCCTTATGATTGCTCATTACAACCAGGCGAGGTTGCTAGGATTCCACTTGGATTCGGTCTCATCATCCCGGATGGATTTGCCGGATATGTCTTTCCTCGAAGCAGCATGGCAGCAAAAGGACTGGTATGCGAACTTCCACCGATTGACTCCGGTTATCGCGGTGAGATTCATGCCATTATCAGCAACGTGAGCACATCTTCTCAGACCATTCATAAAGATACACGCGTCGGTCAGCTGGTAATCACGCCAGTCGTGATCGCAGATTTTGTTCTGGATCTTGGCGAAGAACGAGGAACCGGGGCATTCGGAAGCACAGGAGAATAATACTATGATTACATTTGGAAGAAAATTAAAACACTTAAGACAGAAAAATCATCTCACCCAGAAAGAACTTGGCATGGCTGTTGGATTTCCCGACAGCTGTGCTGATGTCCGGATTGCTCAGTACGAAAGCGATGTCCGAACACCGAAAGAGGATCTTATGAAGCTCTTCGCATCAACACTCGGTGTTCCGGTTGAACTCTTTACCGTACCGGTACTCTCAGAACCCAGGGAGTATGAGGCGGCGGAGTATTGGAGATATGAGTTAGGGCCGGAACTAGATTAAGTGTCGTATACTGTAATGAGGCAACGGATTATCCGCTGCCTCTCTTTTATCATTTTAGGGGTAATAATTGAAAATAACCTGTGTTGAGCAATCCTCTTTTTCTGCGCTTTATCTGCATATCTACATATTTCATTTTATTTCTGTTCCATCGATAAAAAGCACATATTTATCCGGATTATGAACAATATCATAATCTTTTCCATATTCAATCGGTCTAAATTCTATCTGCATAATGGATTTTCCATTTTCGATATCTTCTTTCCAAGAATATACGGTCATATCAAGGCTGGTTGCATATCCATGATCTGTAGAAAATTTTATTGAATGAAATGAATTCTCTTTGTACATTTTTAAAAGCAGTCTTGCAAATGCTTCTTTATCAGAAATGTTTTTTCTGTTAGCAACTACTGTAAGATTCTCATCTCTATTCATAGAAAAACTGCCAACTACATCTGGCTCACCTTCTTTATACTTTAATAAGCTTTTCCCAATTATCATTCCAACAATAATCGAAAAAACGATAGCAACAAATACAAGTGTTATATTTTTTTTTCTTCATTTTATTAAGTTCCTTAGAGTTATATATAAGTCTTTAGAACTACTATATCATATTATTTCACGTTAAACCAAATAAAAAAAGAAGAGCAATAAGCCCTTCCATCTTCTTATTCACGTATTTATTCCACCAATGCTCTCACTGCATTGATAATTCTCTGTTGCTTTTCTTTCGGTAGTTTCTCTATCATTTCAGATAATTCATTCGTAACACCAGTAACCGAATGTGTCACAACATCAATCAATAGTGTATCTGCCGAAACATCTAATGCATTTGCAATCGCAATAAAGGTATCAAGTTTTGTTACTTTCAGTCCTCTCTCTATAACACTTACATGAGTTGGACTTAAGTTTACCAGTGCTGCCAATTCTTCTTGTGTAAGATTCTTAGCTTCCCTTGCAGCTTTTATTCTCTGACCAACCGCCTTTAAATCCATTGTGACACCTCCTTTAGAACGATAATTCGGTCTAAAATTAGTATAACGATTGATCTTTAAAACATACAGAATCTACAGATTGTCAACTTGTTCTTTAGAACTATTTCAAATAAAAAACATTAAAAAGGCCCAAAAGGGCACTTTCCCTTTTGAGCCTATACACTTTATCAGCTAACGTATTTCACTTTCATTTTTCCTCATGGTCATGAGGCTTTTTTCTCTTAAATCGCATTCTATGAATCCTTCGATTGTTCTTTCTGTTCTTCAATAATTCGTTCTGTCGCTTTATGAATCCTATCCTTGGAATAGGGTGGTCTTAGATTCAATGACAACCGTCCTTTTCTGATCATATACGTTTCACTGCCATCCTCCGAAGCCCCTTTCAACCAGCAATCCTCCGGATACTTCTCAGCAAAGGACCGTAACCGTTTCTGCAGACTCTGATTGAAGGTATACACATCATAGAATCCATCATCTTCATTGGTCAGAATAATCGTTTCTTTTTCACACTTTAACCTTCGCATATTCTACCCCCGCTTTCTTTCCATTTCCTGATCCAGGTACTTTGGTATCGGCTTTCCGGACCGGCGAGCAATAGCAATCTGTTTTTGATGGAGTCGTTTGATCACAGATCTTCGTTTCTTAGGTTTTCCATCCTGTTGATTTCGGGAGGTCTGATTGTTGCTGCTAGCATCAGAGGTCTTTTCCTGATTCTTCTTCTGATTATTCACCAGACCGTCCACCATATCATAATTGGCTTCGGTACCGGATTCTCGGCTCCGTTCATAAGTGCCGTTCTGGTAGAACTTCTGGTAATGTTCCAGACGCATTTTGCCATTGTGTTTTAGCTGTTCGACTGGATTTAGCGGTACCTGCTGTTGGATGTAATCATGGATCTTTTGTTTTGTCTTTTCGTCAAATTTCTCGCATTCTTCGACAACCATTTTTCCATAGGCATCTAGGATAACCCCCTGCGCCTGATCCCGGTATACCTGATGCTCCATCAGATAAAACTGCTTTCCATTGATGATGATGGTGTCTGTCGCAATCCAGTTTCCTTTTTTTCCATCAATCTGATAATTCTCAGTTTCCATAGTGATCAGTGCTCCGGATGTGTTGATACGAATGAATCCGGCCAGATACTGTGGATAGTTTTCATCTACATAGTAGCAACTGATTTCTCCGTTCTTGTTCAATACGAGCACGTCACTGACTTCGCATTGCTTTTTCATCCGTTTCCAGATGTCAGCGACTTTTTCATTTTCCTGCATTTCATGAATCGAGACTAATCGGTAATTTTCGACAGTAATCGACACATTCTGCTGTCTTGCTTCTTGATATGGCAGATGCCACAGTGCTTTTCCTGCTGTCTGCTGATCTACTCGGTAGACTGCAAATTGATTAAGCTTCATAGGCATCGTCCTCCAAGTTATTCAGATAATAATTCAGATCCAGAGAATAGTAGTATTTGTCTTCGATCTGCTGTAATTTTCCAACTGTAGAATTGATGATCTCCATCATTTCATCATTCTCAGTATCACTTTCTTCCTGTTCCAAAACTTCCAAAGCTTCTTTCAGTGTTTGGATTGTTTCTTCCTTTGTGTGCTGCTGGAAGATAGCAGTAATAGTCAGTTCGTTTTCTTCCAGGTTTACATTTCTCATAGGCTCATTTCCCCCCTTTTCTTTTTCGGTATTGGTTTCATCTGTATATTCAGCTCCTTCTCGTTTTTTTCTTCGCTTATATTTTTTTCGTTATCCACTTTCTTATTGGATTCCAGAGGATTTTCCACATTTGGATGTCTTTCTTCCAAGTACTTTTCCACACGACTGATTGCATTTTGCACATAAGAATTTTCTCTAAATCCAGGAATCGAATTTAAAAATTCTTTCTGTATTTTTCCTTCAATCATCAGACTCTGCATTCCTTCATAATCACTTCCGTCTTTCAGATCAAAGCCAACACATTTCAGTCCATGCATACGTTCTGATGGGATTTTCTCATAAGCTTCCAAGGCTTCTGGTAATGTCAGGTCATAATGTACTTCACCCATTACAGGAAATTCAGTACATTCAGCCGCATAAAAGCTGATACATGTAAGATCATTTTCATAATCCACATTTTCTATTTCCGGGACAATATCGAGTATTTTTTCTCTTTGGACTGTAAAGTCTGGAAGTTCTGCAAATCCAAATCGATCCACGTAATATGCCTGCATATTACCTTCACGATTTGTAATGATCACATCACTGACCGACATAGAATGTGCTTTATAATCTGCCGGTGGATTATCGTTGAATATGGCGTACAAATCATCCAGCTTTTCATTTTCATGTAATCTGCCAGAATAGACACATTTATAATTTGCTGCATCGATTGTAATGCCATCTTCTTTGACCATTGCCATATTCATAAATAAATGTTGTTTTCCCGGTGTGCCTTCATCCACATGGTAAATTGCATAGCGGTCACCATTACCTCTGAACATTTCTTCCTCTAGGGTATAATCAAACTTAAATGGATACAAAGCCCGATTAACTCTTTCCGAAATATCCGTCCCTTCTGCAATCGTATCTTCCAGCCAATCTTTGATATCTCCCCATGATTCAAACTGCAAATACCCAGCAATTTCATGTGTCCCATCCGGTGCCAGTACAATATGTCCCGGTTCGCTTTCCCGATAATCATAGCGGTATCCGGCTGCTTCCAGTGCATCTACCAGAATGCCGTATTTTTCATGTAATTCTGTTTTTTGTTTTTCTTCAAGAATGATTTCCAGTTCTTCTGTAAGCTGATCGATCATTTCACCGGCTGTCTTGCGGATCACATCCATAGATGCTTTCATTTCCTTCATTTCCCGGCTGCTGCTCCAACCTGCAATATAAGGAAAACTGTAATCCGATGTATCCAAACCCAAGGAAGAACACACACAGTAAGCAATGGATTCTGCTTCAACCTCTTTTGTCAGACGGTCTTTTTCTACACCCAGGCTTTCCATGATTTCCTTGTCATGCAGTTTAGCATGGGCGGTTTCATGAATAGCAGTCTTTAAGGTCTGACTTTCACTGAGCCCTTTTTTGATCACGATTTCCTTGTCTGCATTGTGATAATATCCATTGGCATTGCCATCGATCTCATCGAATCGAATCGGCACTGGGGATATTTTCTGAATAGCCTGCATGAAAGAATCAAAATCCTGTACAGCTGCAGTCAGTAATTCTGGTGCCAGTGTCTGGATCGGTTCTCCGGATGTCTGAGCAATATCAAATACCGTAACTGCTTTAAAATGCGGAACTGTAACTTCCACCTGTTCAGTCTTAGGTTTTCCATCAGTTCCCATGATCGGTCGCTGATTTTCATCCAGAACCTCTTTTTCCTTCATTTTCTTATATGGTGCCGGTGCAATGATTGTAATTCCTTTTTCCCCTTTCATGACCTGTCTACCCATGGACTGCCAGTTTTTGTAGCTGGTAACAAGTGTGGCATCCGGTCGTTGCATGGCGATCAGCATTGTATTATTAAAGGAATAATTGTGAAACTTTGCCATGGTTTTAAGAAATTCCTGATAGCGGTTACTTGTAAAAAGTTCTTCCACACCGGATTCCAGTGACTGCATAATGCTGTCCATATCTTTTCCCTGGACCGGCAGTGGAATAGTAGTAGTTTTATTTTGTTCTGTCATAATACTCCTTTCCAAAAACGCCCCACGACATTGTGTTTATGCCGCAGGGCTTTTTATTAGTTGACGAGATGATTATTTTTTATTAGAGTTCCATATCGTGCTTCTTTGTTTTCGGTTTCTGATCCGGCTGTTCTTTTCCTGCTTTCTCTGTTTTTGCAGCCTGCGCTTCTTTTTCTTTCTGACGTTCTGTGAATCTATCTGCCTTTTCAAAGACATGATCCTTTGTATCAAAGTGATATACATCATTGGTAAGGCGTTCTGCAGGGGCTACCTGAGTGGCATTGACTTCTTTTACCATATCTCTTAACATTTCTGCATCCACTTGCCCGTCATCTGGCAAGACCAGCATTTCATGGATGGATGATGGCAAAATGAAGAAATCATTTCCAAGAAGTTCCCCCATGCTATCCATGAATTCCGGATAAAAGATCACACCGGCTCCATCAATTCTGTCTGTATTCGTAACAACAAAGAATGTCGGCATCTCGCTTGATTCCTGCAATGTTTCCTGCAGCATTTCACGTTCATCCGGTGTCAGCATGAGAATATTTTTCTGGTACATTTCATCTATCAGTGCACCTATACTTGATACCTCCGGGATCATGACATGCGGTGAACTTTTCATCGCGTCTTCATGAAGCTGTTCTGCCGATATTCCATACTGTTCAAGCAGATCATTCTTGATAAACATGGAACTTAATCCATCCTGATCCTTGCCTACTGCCACATGATAGGTTATTGCGAGGTCTTCCTTCAGCTGATGCGGCGCATTTTCGAGGACTTCCTTATTTGCTTCGGCTGATGATACACGGATAAACAGCTTGTCCTTCACGTCTTCATAATTTAAAATGGATTTCAGATCAACCTGTATCGGTGCCTCAATAACTATATCTGCAATCTTTCTGCATACAGTTTCCATTGTTACGCCAGGCTGTGCTTTATATGCTTCATACAGCTGGTTAAGATTGATCGTCGGGGTAAGCATCTCACCTTCTTTTCTCACCATCAGCCCCGTATAGGCACGGTTCAGTTTCTGACACTCCATCGTTGATACTTCTGCATTCTCATAATCCTTCGGTAAAAAGAGTCTGATATTGTCCTTTACTTCACTTACAAATTCATTAAAATTCATTCTTCGTTTCCTCCTCTAATCTGTTTTCTTATTTCTTTTTGCTTTTGTTTTTTGGTTTCTTTTTGGGAAAGGATAAAGAAAAATTCACCTTTCCGGTTTCATCTGTATCCATGTGAAGATCTGCCTCAAAGTACATATTCTTCTTTCTAGAATACAGGTCTTTTACATGCACACATCCACTTTTCAGAAGTTCTGCAGCCATCTTTTTATCCATGGTTTTTTCCATGCTCTGCAGATAGCGGTTATCTTTCCAGAGAGCAAAGTGACAATCATGGTTGCTACAATAGAAGTTGGTTTTGCTTTCATATACCAGGCTTCCACATACCGGACATGTTCCAATGCTTTCTCTGGTCTGAAATCTTCTTGTTTCTTCTTCGGAAATCGCATCGCATCCATTCAGCATCATGGTCAGCATGTTTTTGATCCCGGTCATAAACTGTTCCGGTGCAATCTCTCCATGCTCCATCAAGAGCAGCTGATTTTCCCATTCTGCAGTCATACTTGCAGATTTCAGAAAGTCTGGCAGGATCTCCACAAGGACTTTTCCATCATCTGTTGGAAGAATCTGTTTTCCTTTTCGGGTGGCATATTGGGAATAGATCAGTTTCTCGATGATACCGGCTCTTGTTGCCGGAGTTCCTAATCCTTTCTTTTCCGTATCTTCATCGAATTCCTTATTTCCAGCTGTTTCCATTGCCGCAAGGAGAGTATCTTCGCTGTATGGTTTTGGTGGCGATGTAAAATGTTCTGTCTTTTCTGCAGCTACAGCATAGAAAGTCTGTCCCTGGGTTACTTTCGGCATCCTCTCTTTCATTTCCTGATCCGGATCTACGATTGCCATGCGATCCTTATTTTTGAAGCAGTTTTCAAAGAGTTTCCATCCGTCCTGCAGGACAATTTTTCCTTTTGCTTTGAAGATTTCTTCCTGGCATTCCACTTCAATCTCTGTCTCCTGGTAAATGTGATCCTTACTCATTGCCATGACTGCATGGACTGCGATTAGAAACAGTATCTTTTCTTCCCAGGATTTCAGTTCACCCAGATGACAGGATGCAAGCTCCATCGTTGGGATGATTGCATGGTGATCTGTCACTTTACTGTTATTCATGACTTTCTTCACATCTGGCTGCTCCGGCTGATCAAACGGACCTGTCAGTTGATATTTCTCATAAATCTGACGAACCACATTTCTTGCGGTCTGCTCCATATCTTCGGTCAGATACTGGCTGTCCGTTCTTGGATAAGTGATCAGTTTCTTTTCATACAGGCTCTGAGCGGTATCCAGTGTCTGTTTGGCTGTCATTCCGTAGATACGGTTTGCTTCTCTCTGCAGTGTGGTCAGATCATAAAGCTTTGGTGCTTTTACTTTCTTTTCCGTTTCTTTTACTGCTGTGACAATAGCTTCACTTCCCTGGCATCTACTTCTTAACTGTTCCGCCTCATCCGGATCAAAGATTTTTGGCTTTACAGCCGGAATTCCATCACAATCGAGTTCCACATTGAAATACTTTTCTTTCTGGAAATTGCTGATCTGTCCGGCACGTTCCACCAACATAGCAAGTGTCGGTGTCTGAACCCTTCCAACGGTCAGCTTTTTGAAGTACTTTGTGGTGTAAGCTCTGGTTGCATTCATTCCTACCAGCCAGTCAGCCTGAGAACGGCATACAGCAGCTTCGGCCAGATGTCGGTATTCCTCTGCGGATCTCAGATGCTGCATTCCATCAAGGATTGCGGAATCTTCCAGAGAACTGATCCATAATCGTTTCACCGGCTTTTTACTTCCGGATAAGTCATAGACATGTTTGAAGATTAATTCTCCTTCACGTCCGGCATCACAGGCATTTACGACGTATTCAATTTCCGGACTGTTGAGCAGTCTTTTTAAGATATAGAACTGATCTTTCTTATCTTCTGAGACTGTAACTTTCCAGTCTTTCGGGATGATCGGGAGATCTTCATATCTCCACTGGCTAAATTTCTCATCGTAGACATCCGGTGAAACATACTCGACCAGATGTCCGAAGCACCAGCTGACCATACAGTCGGTTCCTCTTAAATATCCGTCTTCTCGTTCCTGTGCTCCAATCACTTCTGCGATTGCTCTTGATACACTTGGTTTTTCTGCAATTACTAAATACATGATGTATAACCTCCTTCATATAACGAAACGGAGAGAGCATGTTTTACAGCCCCCTCCGCTAAAAAAGTTTATTTATTTTTCATTTTCTTCAAAATCTTCGTCTTCAGACTCTTCCTCATCCGGAATTTCTTCCAGTCCACCTGTTTCCAACCCTTCCGGCTGATCATCCTCGTCTTCCTCTTTCTTTGGCTTATAGATCTTGAAGTAGTAGTATGCTGCTACACCGCCGAGAGCCAGGATCAGGATTGTTGCCATTGCACCCATATTGGTTTTGGTAGATGCTGTTTTCTCCGGATCAACGGTAGCTTCCTTGTCTACATCCTCATTATTTGTTTCATCCAGCACAACCTTTGATGTATCTTGCTGTGGTGTTACGACAGTAGCAGTGCTGTCTTTATCCAGAAACTCTGAAAGATCATTTTCATCAATCTGGGATAACATATAGACATTCTGGGATGTGGCACTGCGGTCGATCACGATATAGAAAGTATTATTATTCTTCGTTGTAACTGTAAGAAACTCCTTTGTGGAATCGTCGGTAATGTCATCCTTGACTTCACCATTGCCAGGTGTCGTAAATGCAGTTCCTTTATCTGTTCCATCTTCCGGCAGCACCTCATTTGTACTTGCCGCCTCATCCTTTTTCTCTTCTTTGTCTGTTGATTGATCTGTCTGAGTTGTCTCTACTTTG
The DNA here is from genome assembly GCF_003435965.1 of Roseburia sp. AF42-8. NCBI lineage: Bacteria > Bacillati > Bacillota > Clostridia > Lachnospirales > Lachnospiraceae > Roseburia > Roseburia sp. AF42-8. The sequence continues at coordinate 27,173 of NZ_QTVB01000025.1, read as the reverse complement.
GATGCCTCTGCTGATTCATCCACATAGGCAAATGCTGTGGTTGATGCAGTAAAAAGCATCATGACTCCTAACAGCAGTCCTGCCATTTTCTTATTCATTTTCTTCCATTTCACCATTCTGATATTCCTCCTTATTTTCTTCTGTGAATACAAAGGTGCCTGAACCTTCTTCGTCAGACTCCCTGCTTACCTGAAATTTAACTGTTCCATTCTGGATACCATCCAAAAGATCATACAACTGACCATTCTCCATCTTCATACCACGGATGCACCTGATCATCTCATTGTCCTCTTCCTGCTTTAATGCAGCCTGGACACCCCTAAGATATTGCTGCAGATCCGCAATCTTTTTCTCTGTCTTGGCAATCTCATCCAGATATTTTTTAATCTTTTTATTCAAACTTTCACCTCCCTTCGTTCACCCCTTTATGGCAGTCTTCCAAAGCACATGAAGTGTTGCTGCCAGTAGGATGTGCTGATATTTGAGTAATGGATCGGATCCCCGCAATGGATCATCATATTATTACCGACATAGATACCCACATGGCTTGCACCAGATGTGTTATACGTTCCCTGGAAGAAGATCAAATCTCCTGGTTTTGCTTCTTGCGGTGATACATAAGTACATACGCCTCTTAATCCATCCGCGGTCAATCGTCCATAGTTCCAGCCATTACCACAGTGGTTAATGACATAAGATACGAAACCTGAGCAGTCAAATCCGGACGGAGAGTAACCGCCCCATACATAAGGTACTCCCAGATATTTTTCTGCTTCTCGAATCATCCGAGCGAATTCTTCATCCTGCAGTGCTTCCGGTGGAATCTCATAACTCATTCCATTACCGCCTGCTCCACTGGTCACATTGTTTACATCCCACAGATAATTTCTGTTTCCATAGGTCGTATTTAATGCATTGTAGATGATCAGCTGCTCCGCATTCAGATTGGCTCTTGCCACAGCATCAAAGCTTCCATTTGTCAGTGTCACATATAGAATCTTCTTAGTGCTTGTACTGGTAACCGTTACTTCCTGACTGCCATTGTCATCTGCGATATAGGCTTCCCAGGTCTGATGTCCATGAGCAGAAGCGGCAGCATGGTTATCATAGTAAACGTCAAACTGCACACCATATCGTGCAAAGGCTCCGGTATCCTCAACCGTGTATTCCACACCATTCATTACTACCTTAGTTCCGATCGGCACAAATGGATTGGATGCATCTACAGCAATGGTATGGTTTGCAGTAGGATATGCCCCACTGGCAGTTGGACCTCCGGACCATACGCCACAACAGATTCGACAGTTACAATATCCGCTGGTCACTACCTGTCCTAATGATTCTCCGACTCGAACATTTCTGGTTTCTGTCACCGTTTCTGTTCGACCTTCTGTATTCAGATGATATTGTGCTTCAAAAAGAGATTGCAGCTCGTTTTCAACATCTGAGTACGTCCAGTCCCCATATTTTGCGGTAAGATACGAGATAAGATGGTATGGATTATGACCAATCTCAGCAATGTTGTACTGATACTCGTCATAATTCGGATGTCTTCGTTCCATCTCATTAATCTGCTGGTTCAAGGCACTTTCCAAAGCAGCATATCTGTTTTCGGCAGCATAGATATCCTCGTCTGAACTTGGATACGTTGTAATACCAATCACAGATCCGGCTCCTTCGATAGAAGCACTGCAGCTCCCCAGAGATACTGAAATGACTAGAAAAAGAAGCGCAAAAATACCGATGCCTGCGAACATGGCACGATTACGCTTTATAATCTCTTTCAAGGCAATCTTTGCTTTTACCGTCATGTTCTCGACACCGGCAATGGTTGTTGCTCCACCTAGACTGCCAACGGATTTTCCGGCTCTGGCTGCCCGGTATGCATCCTTATATCGTTTTTTCTGAAAGAAGCGGTTATAGAAATGTCTCTTTTGCTCAGCGTTCTTTACCGATTCTGCATGTTTGACTCCTTCCATACTTTCTGCAGAACCAAATTTCAGTTTCTTTTCTACAGTAGCCTCACGATAACCTCTGCGATGGGTTTTCACATCCGTTCGTTTGCTGCGGATCTGAGCATGACGCAGACCACGTAACGCAGCTTCTGTTTCACGCTCTGCAAGTCTGGCACTTTCCACACCTGCATTTTCATCTGTTTCTTCCTCTTCGGAAGAGACTGCTTTCATACCAGATATAACAGCTTGTGTGGCAATGTATTTCCCGGCTGTCCCTCCCGGTTTCATGCCAGCACCTTTCACCATCTGATTTCCTTCATCATCAAAGGATAATCTTCCGGCTTTTGCCTGTTCTTTGGTCATCTGTTTTTGCAGCTGTTTCTTCCGAATGGATTTCTTTTGGCTGTTCAGAGTGTTATCATCATCCGGGATTTTTTCATGGCGATGCAGTTTCTTTCGATATCCGGATACTTTTTCTTCCGGTGTAACTTCAACTGTATTCTCAACAGCTTCCTGCCGGACAGAAGATTTCCGGATCTTTTCCATCTGCAGTCGTTTACCTTTTCCCGATTTTGAATCTTCATTCTCAGCCTTTTTCCGTTCCCGTTCAGGAACAAATTCTTCTTTAGTTTCCGGTCGCCCACGGCTCCTGTGACTGATATCTTTTACACTACCATCATGGAGATTTTCTTCTGTCAGACCATCTCTAGTCATCTTTGCGACCTTTTTATCTTTGCCTTTAAATTCTTTTCCAGCTATAGGTCATCACCTCCTGGCACAACTTTTCTTTCTGTACTCATTCAGTTCCTGGCGTCCTATAATCGGGATACCAGGATAACCATCTGCCTGTGTCCTGATTGCCGGAGAGCTCGCCTGAATATGAAATACCCAGTTCAATTCACTCGGATCTCTCGGCCAGAAACCATTGATCAGCATAGCCTCCTTGAACTGATTGTTGTGCAGATGGATCTGGGTACGTTTATACAAAACTTCTTTCAGATCATCACTGGTAAGATGCGGATAGATTTTCTGTGCCGGATAAAAATTCCAGAATACCCAGTCAAGGATAATATTCTGTGTTTCCAGCGGAAGTTCATACAGATGATGATCATCATTGACTGTATGAACACGGTATCCAGGCTGTGCATTTTCCAGATTTTTCATCTGAATGTAAGGATTATCCTGGTTCCACTGCCTGATTCGGATCTTATCGATTTCCTTCATGTTTTTCCGCCTCCATTTCTTTCTCTCGTTTTTCAACTTCTTCCGGTTTTGTAGTCATCAAACTGTACAGCTTCAAGGTCTTATCGAACTTGTCCTTAAATGGAATAATTGTTGTTCCATAGAAAAGAAGTCCTTCTCCTTCCCCGGAATTCGTCACATAAGACAACTGATATGGGGAAATATTCAGCTGTTTTGCGAGGATCTGTCTGTCACCTGCCGCCTGGTTCAGCATCAGGATAAAATCACTGTTCTCAAAGATATTTTCAATTTCCCTGCTGGCAAGAAGATCTTTGATATTCTGTGTGATTCCAGTCGGTACGCCTCCCCATTTTCTGAATCTCTTCCAGATTTCTACGGAATAAGCTGCTGTCTGTTCTTCTTTGAGCAGAAGGTGGAATTCATCGATATAGTACCTGGTAGATTTGATGCCACGGTTGATTGTAACTCTGTTCCATACCTGATCCTGGACGATGAGCATTCCGATTTTCTTCAGCTGTTTTCCAAGTTCCTTAATATCAAAGCAGACAATACGGTTATTCAGTTCCACATTGGTTCTATGGTTGAATACTTTCAGTGATCCATTTACATAGATTTCCAGTGCTGTTGCAATTCTCTGGGCCTGGGGTTCTTTCTGCTTTCTGAGGCAATCATACAGGTCACCAAGGACCGGCATATTTTCCGGTTTTGGATCTGCAAAGTACTTCTGATACACCAGTGGAAGACAACGGTCGATCACTGATTTTTCCTCTGCTTCAATACCATCCCTGCTTCCCATGATCAGCTCACATAAGGACAGGACAAAATCGGATTTTACACCAAGTGGATTGTCATCATCGGAATAATCCATATTGATATCCATCGGATTGATATAATCCTTACTGGTTGGTGAGATGTGTACCACCTGTCCGCCAAGTGCATGGACCAGTGATAATACTCACCCTCCGGATCTCCGATGATAATGTCATCCTTCGTGACAAAGAAAGCGTTGGTAATCTCTCTTTTTGCTGCAAAGGATTTACCGGATCCAGGCGTACCAAGGATCAATCCATTCGGGTTTTTCAGCTTTTTACGATCCACCATGATCATGTTGTTACTGAGTGCATTCAATCCGTAATATAAGGATTCTCCTGCCATAAAAAGTTCCTGTGTCGTAAATGGAACAAAGATTGCTGTACTGGTAGTCGTAAGAGCCCGCTTGATTGGGATATGATTTACTCCCAGCGGAACACTGCTCATCAATCCTTCTTCCTGCTGATAATCCAGACGTTTCAGTACACAGTTATATTTTTGTGCGATACCGGCAGTCTGGAAGATGGCATTATCCAGTGCCTGTTTTGTCTTTGCGGTATTTAAAAAGAGCGCTGTTACAAGGAACATACGCTCATTTCGTGACTGCAGGTCTTCCAGAAGCCTTTTCGCTTCTCCGCCATACGTGTTCAGATCCGATGGGATAATATCCATATCATATCCGGCCCGGACTGCTTTTTTCTGTTCTTCGATTTTCATACGATTGATATCCGTCACTTTGCTTTTTACCAGCTTGATTGCCTTCATCTGATCCACCGACTGCACATGCAGGTTGACGATCAGGTTCTTATCAATATCCAGAAATTCTGCCAGCATCTTATCCGTAAGCTCCGGCGCCAGGATCTGCAGATAGGAGACAGCCCGATGGTATTTCCCATGCGGAATGTATTTCTGTCCTTGAATACAAAACTGGTCGGTGCCACATAATCCTTGGTATTGAGTCCGGTACGGATCATGGAACCATAATCAAACTGAAAGTCTGTCATGATATCCGGATTGAAAGTTTCATATAAAATCTGCAGTCTTTCCACTCCATTCAATGGATAAGCCGGAACTCCAAGGATCTTGAAGTTGTTCAGGATATCCGACTCAATACGTTCTAGCTTTGGCTTTGCTTCCCGGATATTATCTGCTTCGATGGAAAAGGTGATATATTTTGATTTCACCAGTCCATTATTTCCTTTCGCCAGCTGCTGTTTCAGCATCTTGGCATATTCCATACGAACATCGTCAAAAGCATCATCCTGAGGACGGATCCTGATGACCTGTTCAAATTCTTTCATGCTGCTTTTATGATTGATAAAGCTCAGCTGAAAATGGATACTGGCATCAAAGTAATTGAGAAAATCACACCAGTTTTCAAAGATCGCATTTTTATCTTCGTTCTGAGCCAGCTGGTAGTTGATATCATAGAAGCGAATACACTTAGAATACGTTTTTCCCTGTACCCTGCAGATCCCATCTTTTCCCATTTCCTTATAAGCGATCGACTGCTGGACGGACAGTTTTTTTTGCCTGCGTTTTTCTTCCTGCCTTTCCTTTTTCTTTTTCTCTTTTCTGCCTACTTTTTTGCATTCGGTATCTGCGACAGTTTTCTTATTTTTCTTTTTTCGCAACCGTTTTTCCTCCTTTCGGTTTTTCTGCATCCGGAGACTGTCTGATCTGTTCCGGATCTGTTTCATAATAGTTTTCAGTTTCATATTTTCTGACGGGTGGACGAAGAAACTTCACCCGGATCATATGCATCAGAACATCTTCTAGGTGCATCCCGTCTTTTTCGTACATGGCAAATAAAAATGCCGGTAACATCAAAAGCACCATGACCGTTGTCGCATTACTGTTTCCCATCACATTACGCAAGAGGAAATAGCTTGGAATTCCCATTGCAGCACCAATCCCAATACAGATCAGCTGTCTTTTGGTCAGGTTAAATACTACTTTATTTTTTACCTTCGTTAAGTCTTTCGGTACGCTGACATATGCCATGATTTTCACTCCTTCCTGTAAATTAGTGTGCGTTAAATATCGACTTACTTAATGATGCTGTCTTAAAGAGGCTGTAACATAAGATCACCGTATAAGCCATAACGCCAAATAATGAAGAACTCAGATTATCTGAATACTGGATACCTGCAACAAGCACTGCATAGATTGCAACGCATACCATCATCAGAAATGCCTGGAAAGCCAGGGCAAAGAGTCCTCTGAAATAATTCGTGCCGATCTGTCCCCATTCTCTGTTACTCATAGTTGCGAATGGAATCGGCGCAACTGAGGTATATAAGTAAATCTCTATCATACGTCCATACATGATCACTGTGATCAGTACAGACAGGATTCTCATACAGAAGCCGGCAATAAGGGTTTCCAGCGCTAATACAACAAGTTCTCCGATTTCCATACTTTCCAGTGTTGCGGAAAGATCCGTCAATGCCGAAGAAATATCAATGGCGGTACTTCCGCTGATAACACCGGCTGCAGAATTAACTACATGCTGGCCCACATCGAATACCGCCATTGTGATCGTAAATGTGTTACTCACCAGATAAACTGCGATCCACATTTTTACGAAGTACTTGAAAAACATCCAGGTATCAATATCATGCATGTTATTACGCTCGGTCAGCATAGAAATCAATTCGTAGCAGAGTACGAGTGTGATAATAATACCTGCAATCGGCATGATCACAGAATCCGATAGGTTCCGGATCATACTGAATATGCTGCCGTTCCACCCTTGCGGGGTCTGTCCAACCTGGGTAGCGATCTCACCGGTCTTTTGATTGACATCAGTAAACATCGTATCCAGGTTGGAAGTGATCATCCCGGTTAAGAGTTCCCTCATCCATTCCTCAATCGCATCAAAAATCTGACTGAACATGGATCTCTACTCCTTTCTCTTAACCAAATAATCCACTCAGAAGCGGGATCAGCTGTGTTCCGATCAGGATAACACCACCACCGCTCATCAGCTGCTTAATTCCCTGGGATTTTGCACCCGGGTTGTCGTTTCCATAACCTTCCATCAGGTTGATTACGCCCCAGACACCAAGACCGGCACCGATTGCAACGACCAGTGTCTGAAGGATATTGATTGCACTGCTAAAAAAAGCCATAATCATGTGTGAACAAACGCTTTTTCTTATGGTCTGTAAGCGTTTGGCTCTACTCCTTTCCCTTTTATTCAGACCTTTTTATATCCTTATCAGTAGTAGCAGGGTGCTCGAATTCTTTCTTTCATATCAATCCTCACTTTCCTCAGCTTCAATCGCTGATACGTCTTCTTGTGTTACGGTTACTTCATACATTTCAAATTCTGTATCTTCCGACATCACCAGTCGATGTGCCAGATATTTTTCGACATCAAATGCATTATTCTTATTAAAATCAGCAAGCTCTTTGTACCGTTTATGCTTTGTGATGTCATATTTGTTGCTTAAAAACGGCCGGACTCCTCGAAGCTGTAAGATACATTTTTCTCCATCCATGACCGCCAGCTCATCTCTACTCATCAGTTCTTTTCCAGTCTTTTGATAGTTCAGCCCATAGGACCGGTTGCTGCCTCTGGTATCTGATGTGTTGTAAAGATCAATGGTTTCCTTTCCCAGGGTTTCTGATATTTCTTTCAGTGTGGAACTTTCCTTTCCACCCAGGAAAAGAACAGTGTCACAGTTGCCTGTAATCGTCTCAGCAGCATCCTTATAGATGGTTTTCAGCTGAGATTGTGACTGCAGAATGATAGAAGCGGAGATTTCCCTGCTTCGGATCGTAGCAATCAACTTGTCGAATTTTGGAATCTGTCCGATATTACTGAACTCATCAAGAAGCAGCCGTACATGGTAGGGAAGCCTGCCTCCATGCTCATCATCCGCTTTATCACAAAGCAAGTTAAAGAGCTGGGTGTACATGATCGCTACCACAAAGTTAAATGTGTCATCTGTGTCGCTGATGATGACAAACATGGCTGTCCTCTGATCACCGATCATATCCAGTTCCATTTCGTCATACGACATGATTTCTCTTAGTTCCTGAATGTCAAATGGTGCGAGTCTGGCACCACAGGAAATCAAAATCGATTTTGCAGTTTTGCCGGCAGCAAGCTTGTACTTGCGATATTGCCTTACTGCAAAGTGTTCCGAATTTTCTGCTTCCAGTTCTTCAAACAATTCATCCACTGCATTTTTAAATTCTTCATCATCCTCCCTGGTCTCACTGGCATTGATAAATTCCAGCAAAGTAGAAAAGTTCTGTTCTTCCTCTGGTGCCTCATACCAGATGTATCCGATCAGTGCAGAATACAAAAGACGCTCGGCCTTGACCCAGAAATCTTCAGTTGATTTTTCGCCCTCACCCTTGGTATTTGCGATAATGGTATTGACCAGCTTTAAGATGTCTTTTTCACTCCGGATATAATGGAACGGATTGTAATGCATGGACTTTTTAAAGTTGATCGTATTTAATACCTTGATCCGGTATCCTCCATTTACCAGCATCTTCCCGCATTCAACGATGATCGTACCCTTTGGATCAGTGACCACATAGGATACGTGGTCCGTCATCTGCATAAGATTGGGTTTCACATAGAATCTTGTCTTACCGGATCCGGAACCACCGATAACAATCACATTCTTATTTCTGGCATACTTTGGTGCTTTTGGTCGGCTGTTCATGGTCAGACGTTCCGTTTCTGTGAGGATGACATTGTTCTCAAAGACCGGATCCATGAAGGGTTCGATATCTTTTCTGTTTCCCCATCTTGCAGAGCCATACTCCACACCCTGCCGGAACTTCTTTGCATTTTTAGAACGATAGTAGACCACCAGTTTTAATGCACCTGCAACCAGAACACCTACTGTAAGATCCTGCAAAGCGATACTTGGCAGCCAGCTTAAAAATGCCAGTCGGAAATTGACTAACATTACGCCAAGTCTCTGGACCATGCTTTCTCCCAGGCAATGCCGGTACAGCCATGATCCTTTATCTGCTACATAGAAGATAAAGAAATATGGGAGATTTAAGATCACCAGTCGTTTGACCTGGATCTTCTGTATTTTTTCCCGGATCATCGTTCCTGACCTCTGGATTTTTGCCTCTGCTTCACACGCTGGCGGTGCTTTGCTTTTCTTTCTACAGATTTCTGCAGCTTCTTTCTGACGGATGGTTTCTTCGCCTGTTTCTTTTTCAGTTCCACTCCGGCATATTCCCGGAAAGCCGCTGTCATCACATCCACATCTTTGGCCTTAAAGAAGACCAGATATTTCGGTGGATCCGCACCGACTTCTTTTTTCAGGCTGTAATCAATTCCGTATTTTCTTGCCACACGATCAAAGGATTTGATATTTTCATCTGTGATCTTTAAGTTGGAAAGCTGTACTCCCTGTGCATTCAGCTGCTTGATGGTCTGCTTTCCATGTGGTTTTTTCTTTTCAATCTTTTTTCGGGCTTTTTCCCTTCCTTTCTCCTGAGCCCGTCCGGTCTTTTCTGCCATTTTCACCTGCGTTGCTTTCTGTTTCCTGCGGTTGTCCATTTCCAGGAACTTCCGAAGGGCTGCTTTTAGCACACTGGCAGTGATCTTGACTCCCTGGATGCTCAGGCTGATCACTTTCTGATTTACTTCTTCCTGCAATTACCCACGTCCTTTCTTTCCTTTCATCTCAGAATAAAGACGGGCAATACAATATCCGATGCATGGAACATGTTTTCCATACGGACAGCCACCACATGGTGTTGTTTTTACTGCTTTCTTCTTTTCCGGAAGCAGATAGTGGCACTGTTTCAGCTACAGCCTTTCTTTTTGCCTCCCCACCAGTAACAGTACTTGCAGGACCATGGCTTTTCTTCGCTGTACTTTCTTCCCTCAATAGCTGCATTTGGTTCTATGATCAGATCTTTATTAGTCTTCATTCTGCTCTTCCTCTTTTCTCATGATTTCTGTCAGTTTTTTCTCTGCCTGACTTCCGGCAGCAATGAGACAATACAAAACTGTAAATATTGCCGCTGCTCCCAGAAGAGCAACAAAAATAATGATATTTCTCATGGTTTCTCCCATCTAAAAAAGCGTCCACAGATTCCTTTCGGTTTCCATGAACGCTCATTCTTATTTGATTAGTGTTTCTTTTTTCTCATAAATGCAAGGGCTCCTGTACCAGTCGCACCAATGCCGAGAAGCATAAACCACAGCCACAGATTGGTGTTATCCCCAGTCTTTGGTGAATCACTGACAGATTTTCCACCTTCCGGTGTCTTTTCTGCCGGTTTTTCCTCATCTACCATGGTTACATGCTGTACTTCACCGATATCCTTTACTTCGAATTCCACATCTTTTGCAACCAGATAGCCATCCGGTGCTGCTTCTTCACGGAGAGTGTATTTTCCGATCGGAAGCATTTCGATGTAATGTGCTTTCTCTGTACTGGTCCAGCTTTCGACAACTTTTCCATCCTGATCAAGGATTGTGAGTTTTGCTCCCGGAAGTTCTTTTCCGGCGATATCCTGTTTGGAGATTTTCACCTTCGTCACATCGTCCTTCATCTCAACTTTCTGCACATCGGCAGTATCTTTGATGGTGAACTTCACGCTTTCAGCTGTCACATAACCATCTGCCGGTTTTGTTTCAACCAGTGTGTATTCTTTTCCGACAGTCAGCTCACGGATCACATGTGCTTCTTTACCGGAAGTCCATTCATCCACGATATTTCCATCGGCATCTACCACTTTCAGCTTACATCCTGGAAGTTCTTTTCCGGTTGTCAGACTGGATTTGGTAAATTCAACGACGGTTGGCTGATTATCAAAGGTAAAATCATAAGTGACTGTCGGCTGATTCTCACCTGCATACTCAAAGGTAAATTCCTTTACTTCATCGTTGGTTACGAATCCGTCCGGTGCATAGAGCTCTTTTACATAGTAAGTTGCTCCTATTGGAAGATCTGCAACAAATGTGATCTTTCCTTCTTCATCCGTAGATTTCAGTTCAATGATCTCATCGGCTTCAATCAGGACTTTACCAGTTGTCTCAGACTTAATGTCTTCTTTGGCAAATAATCCAAAGATAGCTCCTTCCAGTGTACGGTCAGAATCTTTTTCCTTCTTAAGTACACTGACTTCTACTCTCTGACGGTTGTTCTGCCAGTCTTTGTTATAGACTACAACCGGTGTATTCTGATCCACGTAAGTCAGATCTACATGACGGATCTCACCATCCAGTACATGACCGTAAGCAGTTCCTGTTTCTTTCACATAGTATTTACCAAGTGGAAGATTTTCCAGTTTTGCAATACCGGTTTCATCTGTCTTGATCGTTGCAATCAGTTCATCCTTTTTATAGTAATCGTCACTGACGCCATCGGCAGCCTTAATGTCTTCCTCAGCATAGACTTCAAACGTAACATCTGTCAGCTTTCCGGTTACATAGTTGAAAATGTGTTCCACCACACCTTTGACCTTATCGGCCAGTGTAACAGAATCCAGGAATTCTCCCTTTTTGTTGATGATGAGTTCACCAACCGGTACCTCGTCCTTCATTTCCACTTTCTGAACTTCTCCGGTATCTTTGACTGTGAATGTCACATCATTGGCTACCAGATAACCATGCGGTGCAAACTCTTCATGTAGGGTATAGGTCTCACCCACTTTCAGATATTTGATCACATGCGGTGCATCTTTGGAAGATGTCCAGCTATCTACTACATTTCCATCTTTATCCGTTACTTTCAGATAAGCTCCATCCAGTTCTACACCGGTTGTTGCATCTGATTTTGTGATCTCAACAGTTGTCGGCTGGTTCTTCTTTACGGATTTTAATGTTACTGTCTGTACATCCTGCCCCTGATAAGAAGCATCAAATCTCAGTACTTCATCCGAAGATACGAATCCATCTGGTGCTTTCAGTTCTTTTACATAATAGCTTCCAAGTGGAAGATCCAGTGTACATGCTGCCTGACCTTTTTCATCAGAAGTCATTTCCTGTAAAAGAGTATCTGCTTTGACAATCACTTTTCCATCTTTCGTCTGGATGTCTTTTGCATTGTAAATACCAAACACTGCTCCGGCTACTGTATTGCCTGTCTCAGCATCCTGTTTTTCGACAGTAATCGACACTTTCTGTCGTTCATCTGTGACAGAGATTTCTTTCTCGATCACTGCAGTATCCTGATCCGCATAAGCAAATTCGACATTTTCCGGCACAGTATTTAACACATAAGTGTCCGGTGCATTCTTCTCTTTAACATAGTACCTGCCAAGTGGAAGATTCTTTACGGTTGCATAACCATCTGCATCCGTTGTGACGGTTGCTACCAGTGCATCCTTTGCAAAATACAGAGTTCTCTGTCCATCTGCACCTACCTGATGATCGGCAGTATAAATATCCTCTGCCGCATAGACTTCAAATTCAGCACCTGCAAGTCCAGCCATTTCAAACTGGAATTCCTTATCAAATCCCTTTAACACTTCACCCTGTTTATAGATCTTTAACTGACCTTTGACCGGGGCATTGGTATATTCCACATCAATGACTGCATCTCCTGTGACAGGATCGGTCAGATAAGCAGTATCTGTATCAACTGCAACTGTCACATAGTTTTTGGATATTGTGTACCCATCGGGTGCCGTCACTTCCTCAATCCTGTAGTTACCAGGTTTCAGATTCTTTGGCAGTACCAGGTATCCTTCTTCATTTGTGAAATAAGATTTGTGTACCGTTGGCTTTGGATAGGATGTTGTCTGTTCCACATATTTCTGATTATCCAGGTCATATACCTTGAATTCAGTATTCGCCAGGAGTACAGATTTCTGTGTTTCTGCATCCTTTTTGATGATCTTTAATTTTGCTTTGAATTCCTTATCCAGAAGCACTCGCCATGTCTGTGGTGTATCCGGATGATTCTCTGTGATCTTCACTACAAAATCATCGACCGGTGCATAGTTGTGTTTGCTTGTGGTTTCTCTTACCACATAAGTTCCATATGGAAGCGGAATCGATCTTGCATATCCTTTTTCATCGGTAAACATTTCTGCCTGGCCATCTGCAGTCAGTACAACTGGTCTGGCTGAGTCAAAATCGTAACTTCCATCTGCTTTTACTTTCAGATCACTGACAAGCCATGCTGAAAAACCGACTCCCTTAAGTAGATCTGCATCGGTCTTTCCGTTGTTTGCTGCCTTGATGATCTGGAACGGCTGCTTGATGACAGTTTCTTTGCATACAGAAGTTCTTTCTACTGTCGGAACAGTAGCACCTTCATAAGTACAGTCCACATCATGTTCTGTCGGATCCAGTACGTATCCAACCGGAGCACTAAGCTCTTTCAGATAATACTTTCCAAGATAGAGATCCGATACAGAAGCCTCGCCATTCTTATCCGTTGTCAGAGATGTGATCAGGCTGTCTTTCTTATGGATTGTTCCGGTTCTTCCATCCGGATGAACAATATCTTCCCTTGCATAAAGACCATATACCGCACCTTCCAGTGTTGCATCACCCTGGGCTTCATTGCCTGTCTCAGCATCCTGTTTTGCAATGTTGAGCTTTGCATTTACACGTTTGTCTGTTACATTTTTAGTCGTTGTCTTTCCGATAGCAAGAGTCACATTATAAGACTTTGTATCGATCTGATACCCTGTTGGAACAGAGATTTCTTTCAGATAAACAACTTCCTGTGTCTTTTCCATTGTGAGCTGTGAAGCACCATTCTGATCAGTTGCAGGCATCTCTGCGATCAGCTTTGTACATGCAGCATCGGAATAGATCCCGTACACTGCACCAGCCAGTGCATTTCCTGTATCCTGATCTTTCTTTACAATGGATACTTTGCATTCTTTTGTCCAGGTTACTTTAAAATCCACATATTTCTCATTTCCGACACCTTCACCGAAAACAAGAGCCAGGTCCTGTGTTCCAGATCCTGTTGTGATCTTATAGGCTGAATATTCCTTATCAATACTTCCTTTCATCTTAGAAGAGAAAGTAGCACTGACATTTTCTGCCTGATTAAGTGGTGCTGTCAAATAGAACTTTGTACCACCGGAAATCTCCACATTAGCCCCTGCAGCACTGGTTTTACCGGTTGTCACATTTACAAGTTTTACACCTTTCGGCAGCTTGAAAGTGATTGTCTGCAGTTTATCCGCTTTGAATGTGGTCACACTTGTTCGCTGGCTGTTTCCTTCCACATAAGCCTTTACATTAGATTCGGAAAAGCTCATATCTACAGACGGAATGTCCGGCATATTTACACAATAATTGTAAAGCTCCATTGCCAGGTTCTTTCCTGTTGCATTAGTTCCGGATGCCCAGTCACTGGATCCATTTGCATAAGCTGCTGCAAGATGGGTAATGATGAATCTCTTTCCTGCTGGGAAATCCGGATGTTTCTCATCGAAGAAACCATTCTCATCACTTGCTTTTGTTCCGTAATAGCAGACCTTTGCAAGTGTCTTTCCATCGGCAAGTTTCTGGATCGTATAAGTTCCATTTCCCGGTCCTTTTTTCGATGGTTCAACACAGTATGCTGTCGCATTGATGCTTCCCCATTTCACATAATATGGACAAGTCAGATAAGAACCTAATCCATAATCTGCGTAATAGTACCAGGAACCGGCTGTGACTGTGACTGATTTTGTTCCTGTTTCACCGGAAGCAAGCATCATTGGCATATCAAAAGTAATACTTTCGCCTGCTTCAAGATCTGCAAGAGCAACTTCCTGGTCAACAGCTTCCTGCATAACCTCTGAGAGTGTGATCCCTGTTTCCGGATCAACGGTCTCCTGATCCTCCGTTGCTTCGATCTCTGCATCAAATTCTTTTTCTGTCAGTTCTGTTTTGCTCTCCGTTTCAGCAGCACCAGTTTCCTCTGTAGACGAGTCAGCCTCAGAATCCTCTGTTTCTGTCTTATCGGAAGAACCAGCATCCTGATCAGAAGAACTTTCTGACTGCGAATCTTTCTGCTGATCCGCTTCTTTTACCACGATCTTTCGATTGATCTGGTAGGTTGGGTGATCCGTTGTCTGTGGTTCTACATAATAGACTGCCTTATAGGAATTGGCATAATCGGTAGAAAAGTCATTCCCGTCCGTATCTTTTGCTTCCTGAAATGTAACTTTTACTTTGCTGTCATCCTGGATCGTAAGACCGGTATAATCACTCTTTACATCGAAATTGTCTCCAACCTTGATCTCATAATCCTTTGCAGTTACCACTTCATCTTCATCCAGCTGATCCTTGATCTCCTCATAATACGGAATCTTTTTTACAGATCCTGCATCCTCAGAAGCATAGGCAACAGCGGGAGAGAGTACCGTCGATAGAACCGTTACTGCTGTCAGTAAACCAGACATCACCCTGCGTGCGTTCTTTTTCACGTTCATTCTCTTAAATCCTTCCTTTCTGATTCTTTTGTGTATGGTTATCTGTTAGTTTCTGCATATTATCTTTTATACGAAGATGATCGCCTCCTTTCCTGAAATTTGCGCTATTTGGGACAGTCAGCACAAGCTGAGATAACAGCACAAATATATGGCGGTACCTGTTTGTCACAAATACCGCCACATGATTTCTACTGTCATCCTCTTTTTAGATTCAGACATTTTATTTTGATTTAAGATTTAAGCGTTTTCCTGTTTTCTTTCCCGGATCCGTTCCTATATCAGTTTCCATCTCTGATACGTTTTCTTCTGGCAGACACGCAGCTTTTCGCTCTATGCATGTTCAAACCAAATATCACTCCGGGCAGGCTATTCATTTTTCAAAGTACATGAAGGTGTTCTATGCAAACCCTTCATATAACGAAACGCTCAGAGCCTGTTTTACAGTGGTCTAATTCAATTTTTTGAAATTTTTTTAAAATTCTTCGTTTTCCGCCTTTTTTTTCATCGTTTTTAATGCCCTGTTCAGGAGGTCATTTACACTCTGCTGTTTGATTCCCAGATAATCTGCAACATCCTGCTGACGCATTTCCTCGAAATAAACCAGATTGAGTACCATCTTTTGCCTCTCTGTCAATTCCTTGATCAGCGCATGCAGAATTTCTCTGTCGATAACATCGTCAACAAAATCTTTTGAAGATCCTCTCATAATCTCCGCATCATCTGTAACATCGCTGTTAGAAAATACACCATGATTGGTGCTGATTTTGCTCTGGCTGTATGCCATACGGTCTTCAGCCTCTATCAGCAGACGGATATACCAGTTTTCATTATCAAAGAACTCTTTATTGAATTCCTTGTTATCGCCAGTTACACTCACATATTCATAGTCATCACAACTATGAAGTGGAAATACGGTTGATTGATTTCCTGCTGTATAAAGTACATATCCGTGATCATAAACAGAGATTGTTGTATCTGCATTGATCATTTCCTTTACTACAACTTTGTGTTCCTTCAAGGATTTCACGCTTGGGATTCTCTTCTCCACATCAGCAACTTTCACGATTTTTTTCAGTTCTTTTAATGTCAACATAAAGACCACCTTTCTGCCTTTCGGCTCCGGGTGGTCCATTCCATCTTTTATAAAATTCCTGCACAGACATAAAGAACTGCAGTACAAGAGGTCACGAACTCACCCGTTTTTTTTGAACGGGAGTCCGCGACTCTTTTGTAACGCATGTATCTGCGTTTAGATTAAGTTTGCCAGATTGCCTGGCTTATTCAGTTGCTATGTGCATCTTCTGATTTATTCTCTGTTTGCTGTTTGCGAAACATGGAATAATCGCCCATAGCATCGTAAGGACAACGCCTTACAAATTCCTGGTATTCGATTTCAGTCATCTTTGCTTCCTCCTTTGTGTCATATTATCAAAATCTCTATTTACAATTTTTTTTGCAAAAAAGAATTCAACCTCTATATAACGAAACGCTGAGAGCCTGTTTTACAGTGGGGTACGACAAAAAAATATAAAATTTTTTCGAAATACGTCAAAAAAGCCCGACAAAACAAATACTTCAACAATCTCCAAAACCAGAAAATACTTCTGATCTTGCAGTGTATCCGTAAATGTTTTGCCGGGCTCTTAGTGATTCCAGTCAGGTTCAGCTCCTTGACAAACTCTTGCTGTCTGGTGCGTTCTTGATGGTTCCTGCCAAATCCAACGCTTACTACAGACAGCTCATTCTATTCTGTTATGATCCCTGATTCATCATCTTTCGGGAATACGTCCGCATCCTGGACTTTAATTGTTCATCTCTGATGTGGATCGGACGAACCGACACCATATCATCCTTTACAAATATCTCCAATGTACTGCGACATTTTTTGCACTCCACTTCTGAATCGCTTTGTGCGCTCTTTTCAATAAATGCTCCGCATACAGAGCAGTGTACATGCCATTTAATAGCACCTGATCCCATATAGGCTTCCTCCTTTAAGCAATAAGATATTTCTCCATTTATTACTCAACGGACCAAAGGGAAATCAAATCCGCCTTATGAGCATCATGCCATCCATTCCGTAAGTGCCAAAGCTGCACGAACAGCACGATTTCTATTCTGATCAGATCTGCTTTGTCGATCTGTGCATCCTTTTTTATCCTTCCACCAGCTACCACACACTCTTTCCGGTATAAAAAATTCCGCTGTGATTAATTAACATGATATTTCAATAGTTTCAAATACATCACCAGTCAGATCACAGATGTCCTGGATCTGAATCTCGGTATCATCAATCCGTAAGTGGACTGATGGATCAAAAAATTCTACGGTTCCAGATAATGTATGGTACTGACCAATTAATGGATTCTTCCATGACTTTTGAAAATAAGTTGCCTGTATCTTCATTCCATATGCCAGGATCCTTAATTTCATATCCAACTCATTTTTCTTTTCCTCAGATAAATCTCTTTTTGGTTCATAAATGATTTCCTGTTGCCGGATTGTTTCATCCAGTCCACGAAGTGCCGCAAATGGAGCAAACTGTTTTGCCCTGCGTCCTACATCCATGGGATGTCTCCTGGAAACCGGTCTTGGTAAATATAAATACGGTTGATATGCACTTGCCAGCACTTTTTGCACCTCCTCTAAGCACGGTGACCACCTATTTGCTCATTGCGTTCTCTATAAGTAGAACACTCCAGCAGGTTGGATCCCCGCATGATCGCATTCTTTCCATAACGCTGCTTTACATTCAATACTGCTTCCTGTAAATGCCGTTCCTTATCGGTCTGTTTGGGATCATCAAACAGGCTGTACTGCACATAACTTTCAGGAGCAACCCTGTTCGCACACACCTCGATTCTTCGGATTCCGGTATATCTGTCTGCAATCCTGAGATATAAATCTTCCACTGCATCTATGATCTTTTTGGAACTGTTACTTTCTCTTTCGAGTTTTACGGTTCCTTTGGATGCCTCATGCTCATACCTGTGGTCATAGGCGATCCATAAGGTGAGAGAGCTTGTTACCAGTCCTTTTTCAAACAGATCCAGGACCAGATTATCTGTCATTTCCCTTACGATCACAAGTGCTTCGTCAAAAGAATAATTTCGCATCAGCACCTGACCATTTGAAAGGCTGTGTTCCTCCGAATGATAGTTCTTGATGTCACTCATCCGGCATGTTTCATATCCCCATGCATGATCGATCAACAGCTCTGCATCAATCCCAAACATCTTATACAGCCAGTCTTCGGATCTTAAAGAAGCCATTGCAATATCGCCCATTGTATGGATTCCATAACCGGCTAGTTTTTTTTCAGTCCGGGATCCAATCCTCCAGAAGTCACTTAATGGTTTATGATCCCATAGCTGCTCTCTGTAAGAGAATTCATCCAGGATTCCAATATGGTCATCCACATGCTTTGCTACGATATCCATTGCGATCTTAGCAAGATACAGATTGGTTCCCACACCAGCGGTTGCAGTGATACCTGTTTCCTCCATAACCTCCTGCATAAGCTTTACCGCCATTTCTTTTGCAGTGAGATGATAAAGCTGCAGATAGTTTGTCACATCAATAAAACACTCATCGACACTGTACACATGGATATCTTCTTTTGAGACGTACCGCAGATAGATTCCATAGATCTTTGCGGAATAATCCATATACAGCTGCATCCTTGGCATGGCTGTGATGTACTTCACACAATCCGGTATCTCATGGATCCGGCACCGGTTCTTGATGCCAAGAGACTTCATAGCCGGAGTGATTGCCAGGCAGATTGTTGACTTTGATCTGGTCGGATCTGCAACCACCAGGTTTGTTTTAAATGGATTCAGCCCACGTTCTACGCATTCTACAGAAGCATAAAAGGACTTCAGATCAATACAGATAATAGAAGTCTGATCCTGACTCACATTGCCACCTCCCATACGTCTTTCCTCTTTTTGTAACATGTATCCCATTTTGACTATCAATGATTGTCTATCCTTCCTGTTTTCATTGAATTACAGGAAATTCATTTCGCATATCCATTGACAAAAGAGGAAATATTGTGTATCTTATAGGAAAGATGTTTCCCCTTATCTGTGATTCACATTATAGGAGAGATATCTCCCTTTGTCAAGATTAATTTTTATTTTTTAGGAGACACATTTCCCGTTTTGCCTTGAAGCGGCTAATGAAACTTATAAGACAAGGCTTAGAAAGAGGTATGTTTATGACATTCGGTGAAAAAGTAAGATCATTAAGAAAAGAAAAAAAGATGAGTCAGCAGGAACTGGCCAGCATGGTTGGTGTTTCATATAGGACCATTCGATCCTGGGAAGTAGAAGGACGTTTTCCAAAACAAAATGTTCTGTATCAGAAACTGGCAGATGCATTACAGTGTGACGTTTCTTATCTCATGAGTGAGAATGAAGCTTTTATCACAGAAGCATCCGAACAGTTTGGTAACCGTGGTGCCAGACAGGCTCAGCAGATTCTGGAACAGGCTGCAGCTATGTTTGCCGGTGGATCACTGACAGACGAAGATAAAATAGCTTTTATGGATGAGATCCAGAGCCTTTATCTGGATTCCAAAAGACGTGCAAAGAAATTTACACCGAAAAAATATCTGAAAAACCAAGAGGAAAAATAATAGAAGGCGGGATTATTGTACACCTAATCTGTTACCTTATAGTTACAAGGATATTTCTGCCCTTTTTATTTTTTACTTTTGAGGTGATTTATTTGAGAAACACTTACATATATACAGAAACAAAGAAATTAATCAAGAAATATGGAACCCGAGATCCATTTGAGATCATGGATCAGATGAACATTGTGGTCGGTGAAACTTCCAGATATAAGACACTGAAAGGATACTGTTTTATGAGCTGTAAGACAATCTATGTCATGATCAGCAGTTTCCTTTCAGAAGAAGAAAAGATGATCGTTGCCGCCCATGAATTAGGGCATATCATCCTGCATCGTTCCCAGCTGAAAATGGCTCCAATGCAAGATGATACCCTCTACAATATGACGGATAATACAGAATACCAGGCCAATCTGTTTGCTGCCGATCTTCTGATTGATGATGAGGAGATTGAAGATATGGTTCAGAACGAAGACCTGGATTATTTCGGACTCTGCAGCTCTTTGAATGCGACTCCGGAACTCATGAGCTTTAAACTATACAGCCTGACAAAACGAGGCCAGGCTTATCATATGCCGATGGAGATACAGAGTAATTTTCTGGCGAAATAATAGCGGATAAGATTATTCTACAATAGAAAAACTATAGATTTATCTCACTGAAAGGAGGATCATTTATGTCAAGACATCATATAGAAAAGGTAACTTGTCCTTCCTGCCATCATGAGGGAGATTTTGAGCTCTGGGACAGTATTAATACTGCACTGGATCCTGAAATGAAAGAGAAGGTACTTAATCAATCTATTTTCCTTTATACCTGCCCGAGCTGTGGAGAGACCTTTCGTTTAAACTACTCCACACTCTATCACCAGATGGAAGATCTTGTCATGATTTATCTGGTTCCTGAATCAGAAGTAAAGAAGACATATGAAATATTTTATGAAAAAAATGCTTTGGCTGATTATCGTACCGAAAAGTACTTATACCGGATTGTGACATCAGCAAATCAGCTCGTTGAAAAGATCCAGATCTTTGATGCAGGTAAAGATGACAGGGTAATGGAACTTGTTAAATTACTTGCGACAGATTCTATTCTCAAAAATGATCCCGATATAGAATTTGATGAACTGCGCTTTGCTGTCGACGACGACGGAACAAATATTCTTGTAATCATTAATAAGGGTGAGATTACTGGTGCAGTTGACATTGACAATATGTATGAATTTGCTTCTTCACACTGCAATGATTTCAAGGATCTCCGCGATGATGATGAAATAGTTATCAATAGGAAGTGGATCCTTAACAAACTTGCCGAAGCAGAAAACGAATAGTATATTTGGTGGCTACACCCCCAAGCCCCTGTAGAATAAATAACGCCAGTACTGGATATCAAAAATCCCGCACCGGCGTTATTTATTAAAATATTTTGTTTTTTAATCTTCAACACTCTCTACTGAAACTTCTTTTTTCTTCCTACTTTTACCAGAAATCATCTTGTGTCCTGTATAAATAGCCATAATCATGCAAAGCAAAGAACTTGCTGCAAAGTACTTATGGCCTTCTTTTGATCCCTTATAACCTGTATAAAAAGTTCCAAGCATTGTAATCAGTGCACCGATAGACCAATATTTATGTGATTTCATTCAGATACCTCCTGCCGTTTTTCTTAATCATATACCTTTTAAAAGATATATACAAACTGGTATTTTGAATCAATCGACAAGCAGCTCGGATCTTCCACTATAAATTCATACCTTCAGCAAATAGGATATGGCAATAAAAATATATCCGGAGATTTCTCTTCCTACTGGATGCAGTCATCCTTAAAGATTTCACCAGTAGAACAAGTTGAACTTTTGAAAAATTTATATCGAAACAACTTCAACTTTACTCCTGCTAATATTCATGCCGTCAAAAATTCCATCCATCTTACCGCCTCTGAAAATGGAGAATTTATGGAAAAACCGGAACCGGACGAGTGAACGGGCAGGATATAAATGGCTGGTTTATAGGTTTTATAGAAAGCCAAAATAATACATACTTTTTCTCCACAAATATTCAAAGCGAACAACGTGCAACTGGTAGTAAAGCATCAGATGGTGCTTTATCTACTCGTATTGATTCGTCACATAAATATAAGCATCTTCCAACGTTGCAGGAATTGACATACACTCCAATTCTGGCTGTATTTCAGAAATCACTCTTAACTGCAATCCCCCCTCAACATACTGTTAGATGTAATACGATACTTCTGTTCAACTTCTCTTGCTTTTCTCTCATCAGGTACTTTGCAAATCCAGATTTTCCCCTGTGCTTCTTCTGTCAAATTCTTCATAGAACCCGCATACAGAAATCGACCTTTATGCATAATTGCAAGCTGATTGCAGGTGGCAGCTAAGTCTTCTACCACATGAGTTGAAAACAAAACCGTTCTGTTTTCAGAAAAATCTACTAACAAATTGCGGATGCGAATACGTTCCTCCGGATCTAAACCGGTAGTTGGCTCATCCACAATTAAAAATTCCGGTTCATTTAAAAGCGCCTGCACCAATCCTACCCGTCGCTTCATACCGCCTGATAACTGCTTCATTTTCTTCTTACGATGTTCTATAAGACTGGTCTTTTTCAAATAATAATCTATCCGCTTTCTACATTCTGCTTTCGGAACACCTGCCAGATCTCCCATATACTCCAAACACTCCTGAACCGTCAAATTAGGATACAGTTCAATTTCCTGTGGTAAATACCCTATCTTTCTTTGGATTTTTTCATAGTTTCCTTCGCTATACAAAATTCCGTCTAATGTAACCATTCCGTTTGTAGGTTTAAGCACAGTGGTCAAAACTCTCATCAAAGTTGTCTTTCCCGCTCCATTTTCTCCCAATAGTCCAAATATCCCATTTGGTATATCTAAATCTGCATGGTCGATTGCTGTGACACTATTCTTAAATCTTACCGTTAAATCCTCAATATGAATACTCATAAATTTACCCTCTCTTTCTTACGATCTTCGGCAATGCCAGTAACAAAATCAGTCCGATACAAATACACAAGCCTTTCCCATACAGCCATGTAATATCGACAGTATTTTCTATATCTCTAAAAGAATAAGAAAACAGATCCATGCTCCAAAAAGTTTATCTCCACCTGTGGAATTTGTTGCTACCCATATCAAAAGACTGCTTCCAATTCCCATCCACATATTGCGAAAAAGCATAGACAATGTATTAGCCAATATTCCCCAAAAGAAAATAGTTACTACAATCGCCCCAAAACAGGTAATAAACTGAAGTATTTCACTTTCTGTTACTGGATGTGTAATTGGTTTCTGAAACGCAAAAAACAATCCATATCCAAGAACAGCGAGCAGCAGCAAAAAAGTTCCCTGTATCATCAGTCTCTGTATAATAGAATAGATTCTCTTTTTTATCTGATACAGTCTCTGAACTTCGGAACGGTTGCTTGTAATTTCCTGCACATAAGTATCTGCACAAAAAACAGCAGTCAATATCGCAAAAGGCGGCTCTATGGATAGTCCTATTTCATACGTGAAAACAACTGCACGAATCACACTTAAAATTACAACAAAGGATACTGCATAAGCAATTTTATAAAATGGCAGAACAATCTTCATTTCCTTCTTCATTTATATTCGCCTCCGCTTCCAAATCTGTATCGAAATCAGTATAATTACTACCGATACAATAATAAGAAAACTTTGATTTAAGAGCGCCATCGGGGGCGGTGTCGTATCAAAAAGCTGCCCCGGAAATCGTACCATGATTGCCAAAGGTTTGCCCCAATATCCGTAAACTCCCTCTGCATTAGTTCCGCCCAAATTGGAATACACCATATAAAGAATCAAAAGTGGTACACCCGGAAGTGGATTTTTAAATATGAGTGAAATCAATGTATATATACTCACAATCATCAGCATATTAGGCAATATATAAAGTACCGTAGAAGCCACAAAATCCCATAGTCGCACTTCAAATCCACTATCCTTTGTATAGATGCGGCACAATACCCAAAACAGTATATTCAAAATAGTTAGCACAAGCAAACAAATTGTAAATCCTGCACTCACTTTTCCCATTACATACTTCCCGGCAGTCACAGGCTTTGTATGCAACAATTCATAAGTATGCTTTTTTGTATCTTGTAAAAATAAAACCGCCAACATAATAATTGCAAAAAACACCATATACAGACCCGCAAAATCAGCAAATTTTCTTGCGTAATAAAAAGAAAATGTCTTATCTTCCAATTTTTTATCTAGATATGCGTTGATTTCTTCTGCCGTTCCCTTATAATACGTACTGTCCTCGTATAAATACCTTGCCCCGTACCAGTCATATTCCTGCTCCAAATACGCATAGGCCTCTTTTAAATTCATGCTTTCCAGCTTTTCAATGACATTCTGTGCTTCTGAATCCGTCAATCCAAACACATCCGTTAATTTTATTTTTACCTTTTCATGCCATACCTCTCTGTGCTTTTCAGGCGTGGCTGGAATATAGCCCTCATACACTTCTCCTTCAACCGAAGTGTTGGACTGATCATTGATGATTTCCTCCCCCGTTGTAAGATAATGTGTGGTTAAATATGGACTTGTCGCATTAAACACACCATAAATCACAAGCAGAACACCTACCCAAAATAACGGTCGCTTTAGATAATTCCTAATCTCTCTTTTAAAAATAGCAATCATACGTATTCCTCCTTTCCTTCGTTATAGACATCATAAAATATAAATCACAACAAAAAGACAACAGCATAAAAAAATCGGACCGCTCATGCAATCCGATGAAATACTGCTGTTATTACAGCTCCACTCTGTTTTTCATTTTCTATCAGTAACTGACCACCATGCTTTTCACAATACAATCTGCTGATATACATGCCCATTCCTGAATGTTTCAAACTGTCTTTCACATTTTGCTGATAAAAAAGCTCTGTTGCCTTTTGCTTATCTATTGTAAATCCCACTCCATCATCCTTTATTCTGATCTGTAATTCAGAACAGGTAAGAAACACTTCCATTTCCACTTTTGTCTTGGCGTAACGAAAGGCATTTGACAAAAGGTTTTCTATAACCTCTAAAATCACTTCCTTATCTCCTGAAAATTTTTCTTCTGTTTCCGAACATTCTAATTCATATAGCTTTCCAAATTTTTTCCTAAACACGTTCATCTCTGCCCGTACGTCTATTTCTACCTGTTTACTGGTAATTTCTTCTGCTACTAACTCCCTTGTATCTAAACTGCTCATCTTTCGCATAGTTTCCACAAAGATATCCATACGTTCAATCTGTTTTTTGCTTTCATTTACCATTTCTAAGGCTTGCTCCATATTTATCTCTTTCTTCGGAAGATATTCTGAAAGCATTTCCTGATACCCCTCCAGCACAGAGAGCGGAGAACGTATATCATGTGCAATGGCAGCCCGCAAAGCCTTTTCTTCCTCAAGCATTTTCCATAACTGTTGATTATTCTCTGCCAGCTGTCCTCTCATTCGTTCAAACTCTTTGCACAATCCGCCCATCTCATCTTCATTTTCATAAGTGATATGGAAATCTAAATTATTTCGACCAACTTGTCGGGAAGCCAGTTCTAATTCTTCGATAGGGCATTTCAGTTTATGCTTATAAAAAAGAAATACCGCTATAATACTCCCTGCAACAGATACGATAAGCACTGTAAATGTCTGAAGAAAATCACATATTTCCGATACATGATAATCAAATTCTTTCATTTCATAAGAATGTGGTCTCGGAACATCTGGCAAATACCTTCTACCATCCCCTTCAGCCATTTCAAAATATTCTTCTTGGTCTACATAATTCCACCAAATGTTGTTTTGTACTGTGCTTGCTATTCGCATAATTAGTGCTGAAAGATAAAAACTAATTATTAAACTAATTATCATATACAAAACAATGGTTTTCCTTAACGAAAGATTTTTTATTTTGCCCATTTATATCCCCTCCCCCATACCGTTGCAATATATTCGTGTTCCGAATACATTTTCATTTTCTTGCGGATTCTGCGAATCAACTCCGTAACCACCCGGCTGTCCCCTTCTGCATCATATCCGCCAATCTTCTCATAGATTCGTTCTTTATCAAATACCATTTCAGGGTTCATAGACAAAAATTCTATGATCTCATACTCTAATTTCGTAAGCTCTAAAGCATTCCCTTTAATATGTACACATTTACTGGCATAGTCAATCACTAATTCTCCATAAAACCTTTGTTCTTTTTTCCTATGTAAACGTTCTTCACGTTTCAAATGGGCAATAATTCTAGCATCTAATTCTTTCAAACTGAATGGTTTTAAAACATAATCATCACCACCAGACAACAATCCCATTACTCGATCCTGTTCTTCTACTTTTGCAGTCAAAAAAATAATCGGACAGGAAACCATATCTCTGATTCTTCTGCACACTTCAATTCCGTCCATTCCCGGCATATTTACGTCCAATAAAATAATATCAGGATTTGCACTTATCTTTTCCATTGCTTCTATGCCATTTTCTGCAATCATTACCGTATAATTCTTCAATGTAAAGTATTGATTCAGCATTTTTAGCAATTCTCTATCATCATCAACCATTAAAATTTTATAGTTCATAAATTTCACCTCTGGCTCTAATGTTATCTTTTCCTTATAGTATAGCTTATAAAAAACAACAAATAAACAACAATTCCTAAAAGGCAACAGCCTTTCTAAACTGCCGCCTTTTCTCCTTCATTTTATTTCCATTATTGATAAACCATCTCTGTATCCACAATCTCCCTTGCACACGATTATATATTGTTCATTCTCGCTACCCATTCCATCTGATTTTCTGCCTTTAACTGTTCCGTGATCCCCTGTGCCTGTTTCATCTGCTCTACAATTCTTTCAAACCTTAAATACTTATAGTCATCTGTATCCAAACAAACAAGCCGAAGTCGCACAACAACTTGAAAATCTTATCAACGGAACAACAGTCCCAGATACTATTATAAAAAAGGAAAAAGAGCTCCTTCGAGCTCTTTTGATTCAGTTCTGTAAATTGGAATTTATCTAAGATATTATTTGTCTATTAATTCCGTAATATCAATATTAGTTTTATAGTTTTGTTTAACTCCTCCTGGTGAAGTAGTAAAAAATGAAACATATTCTCCATTAC